>JAOUIM010000006.1 GCA_029884035.1 Aquincola sp.
TGCCGGCGATGCGCCGGTCATCGTGCCCGGCTTCATCGACCTGCATGTGCATGGCGGCGGCGGCGCCGACACGATGGAAGGCGGCGGCGCGATCGACACCATCGCTCGCACGCACCTGCGGCACGGTACGACGTCGCTGCTCGCGACCACGATGACCGCCCCGCACGAGGAGATCGAAGCGGCACTCGCCGCCCTGGCACCGGCCTGCCGCACACGCGCGCCCGGTGCGGCGCGCGTGCTGGGCGTGCACCTCGAAGGGCCGTACATCAGCCCCGACCAGCTCGGGGCGCAGCCGGCGTTCGCAACGCTGCCGTCGGCGGCCGGGATCCTCGCGCTGCACGCGATCGCGCCGCTGCGCGTGGTCACGCTCGCTCCCGAGCTGCCCGGCGCCCTGGACGTCGTGCGGGCCCTGGTGGACGAAGGCATCCGCGTCCAGCTCGGCCACAGCGCCGGCACCTACGACGACGCTTGCGCCGCGCTGGACCGCGGCGCGAGCGGCTTCACGCACCTGTTCAACGCGATGAGCGCGCTGCACCACCGCGCCCCCGGGCTTGTCGGCGCCGCCCTCGCGCATGCGACGCATGCCGAGCTGATTCCCGACCTGCTGCACGTGCATCCGGGCGCGATCGCCGCGGCGCTGCGCGCGATCCCCGGCCTGTACTGCGTGACCGACTCGACCTCGGCCGCAGCGATGCCCGATGGCGACTACGCGCTGGGCCGCCACCGGGTCATCAAGTGCATGGGCGGCGTCCGCCTGGCCGACGGCACGCTGGCCGGCAGCACGCTGACGATGGACCAGGCGCTGCGCAACCTCGTTGGTCCGCTGGGCCTCGCATTGCCGCAGGCGGTGCGGCGCGTCTCGACGCTGGCCGCCCAGTATCTCGGTGAAAGCGAACGCGGCGTGCTCGCGCCCGGTGCCTTCGCCGACCTGGCGGTGCTCGACGCGTCGCTGCGGCTGCAGCGCGTGATCGTCGAAGGCGAGGAGGTGGCCCTTGACCTCGCGCATGCGTGAGGAGACCTTCCAGGCTGCCGCGGCGGTGGCCGCGCAGCTCGCGCAGGACGCCGACCGGTATGCGGCCTTCGGGCAGTGCCTGCGCGCTGCGCCGCCGCGCGCGCTGCTCACGCTGGCGCGTGGCAGCTCGGACCACGCGGCGCACTACGCAGCCTATCTGGTGATGGCGCGTCTCGGACGCCTCGTCACCTCGCTGCCGATGTCGCTGGTCACGCTGTACGGTGCGCGCCTCGATACCGAGGGGCTCGTCTCACTCGCGTTCTCCCAGTCCGGGCAGAGCCCCGACCTCGTGGAGCCGACGCGCGCGTTCGCGGCGCGCGGAGCGCTGACCGCGGCCTTCGTCAACGAGCCAGGCTCACCGCTGGCTGGCGCTGCGCGCTGGGTGTTCCCGCTGCATGCCGGCCCCGAGCGCAGCGTCGCGGCCACCAAGAGCTTCATCGCGCAGCTGGTGGCCGGCGCGCGGCTCGTGAGCGCATGGCAGCAGGATGCGTCGCTCGCCGCTTCGATCGCGCGGTTGCCGCGCGCGCTCGACGCCGCACTCCAGCACGAGCGCGCCTGGTGCGACGCGGCGCTTCCGGTGTTGCAGGACGCCGAGCGGCTGTACGTGATCAGCCGCGGCACTGGACTGGCGATCGCGCTCGAGGCCGCGCTGAAGCTCAAGGAGGTATGCGGGATCCAGGCCGAGGCAATCAGTGGCGCCGAGCTGCACCACGGCCCGCTGGCGCTGGTCGAACCCGGGTTCGCCGTGCTCGTGCTCGCGCCGCGCGGTCCGGCACACGACGGGCTGGTGGCGCTTGCCGCGGACCTGCGCGCGCGCGGCGCGCGCGTGCTACTGGCCGCGCCGGTCGACGTCGCATCCTCACAACTGCCGCTGGTGACGACCGACGAACCGGACCTCGACCCTGTCGCCGTGATCGCCCCGTTCTACGCGATGGCCGAGGCGCTGGCGCGCGCGCGGGGACGCGACCCGGACGCACCGCCGCACCTATCGAAAGTCACGCGCACGCACTAATCCCGGGGTTGCCCGCTCAGTCGTCGATCTCGATGCGCTTGTGGCGCGACGATCCGCCGCTCTTGATGCGCACCTGCGCGCGGCGCACATTGAAATGCGCGGCGATCAGCCGGATCAGCGCCTCGTTCGCCAAACCGTCGGCCGGTGGTGCGGCCACGTGCGCGAGCCAGGTGCCGTCATCGAGCGCCTTCAACGCACTTGTTCGCGCATTGGGCTTGACCTTGAGTTGCAGGACCTTCACGTCGGCGACGCTGGCGCGCCCGGCTGGGATCGAACCAGCGACCCCTGGCTTCGGAGGCCAGTACTCTATCCACTGAGCTACGGGCGCGAGGGGGCGGATTCTATCAGCGGGGATGCTGCGCAGGTCGGTGCGCGAGAGGGGCGCCGCTATAATCCTGCGCCCTTGCGTGCTCCGGCACGCATTGTTTTTTCAACAAGGAACGAAGGCATGAGCAGCGCTCACGACGACCACGACCTGCCGCACGAAGGCCCGATCAAGACGCCCAGGCAACTCATATGGGCCGTGGCGCTCGCATTCCTGGTGCCGATCATCGCGATTGTCCTGCTGGTGCAGTACGTGACGTCGAACAAGCAGCCCGCCGCGGGCAGCGACGGTCTGGGCCCGGAGGCCACCGCGCAACGCATCCAGAAGGTCGGCCGCGTCGAGATCAAGGACGCTTCCGATCCGGGTTCGCTCAAGAGCGGCCAGCAGGTCTACGCCGCGCAGTGCGTGGCGTGTCACAGTGTCGGCGCCGCCGGCGCTCCCAAGTTCGGCGATGCCGCCGCGTGGGCGCCGCGCATCAAGACCGGCTACGAGGCGCTGCTGGCCTCGGCCCTCAAGGGCAAGGGCAACATGGCCGCGCAAGGCGGTGGTGATTTCAGCGACCTCGAGATCGGCCGCGCGGTCGTGTACATGGCCAACCAGGCCGGCGGCAAGCTCGACGAGCCCAAGGCGCCTGCCACCCCCGCGGCGGCGACCACCGCAGCGACGCCGGCCGCCATATCGGCACCGGCGCCCGCACCGACCGCGACGCCCGCGCCCACCGTGGCCGCTCCTGCCGTTGCAGCTGCTGTCGCTGCGGCCGCGCCGAAGGCCGACGCAGCGCCTGCGCTGTATGGGCAGGTGTGCGTGGCCTGCCACGCCGCCGGCGTGGCCGGCGCGCCCAAGATCGGCGACAAGGCCGCCTGGGCGCCCCGCCTGGCGGCCGGCGTCGATGGCCTGACAGCCAGCGTGATCAAGGGCAAGGGCGCGATGCCACCGAAGGGCGGCTCGGGCGCCAGCGAGGCCGACATCAAGGCGGTCGTCGCCTACATGGTCTCCAGCGTCAAGTAGGCACACCGGCGAGCGATGCGGTCCCGGCCTGCGGGCTGAGCCGATAAGCGAAGCGCGCGGGCATCTGGGCAAACGGCATCGATGCGGGCGCGGCCCAGCGGCCCGTCTCGATCGCGTGCGCCGCGTCGTGCATGTCCTGTGTGTGGACGATGCCGAAGCCGATGTCGGTGTCCAGGAACAGGCGCCCGGCCTCGTCGAGCCACGCTGCTCGCACCGTGGCGGCGCGCCCGGTGTGACTGGCCACCGAAAGACTGTGCGGCGCGACGCGCCACACGAAGGGCGCGGCCTCGAGTTCGACGTACACGCGCTGCGGTCCGTTCTGGAAGAACCACGACCCGTCGTCGGCCCGTTCGTAGTTGCGGCCGATGAATTCCCGCAGCTTGTCGTGCAGGATCCGGCTGCCCTTGATCCGCGGGAACGGGCCCGCGGCCTGGATCCGGTCGTCGCGCATGTACCAGTCGCCGCGCGCATCGAGCGCGAGCCAGCCCACGCAGGCCGGCACGTTCGGCCATTTCTTCAGCGCAGCCTTGACGATCTCGTCCATCGTGCCGTCTCGATCCAGGCCGGTGCCCGTCTGGCCATCTGCAAAGCGGCATGGCCGCAGGCTCCGGAGGTCATCGCTGCCTCAAGTGTGCGCCCGCAGCCAGGCGAGCACCTCGCGCGGCATCGCCTGCACATGGCCGGGCGGTGCGCCGGCGGGAAAGCCGACATGGCCGCCCTGTCCGGGCTGCCAGAGCGTGACGAAGGCGCCGGCCTCGTGCGCGCCAGGCAGGCTGCCAGCCGGCACGAAGGGGTCATTGCGTGCATTGAGCACCAGCGCGGGGACCCGGATGGCGTGCAGATGCGGCTTGGCCGACGCGCGCGCCCAATAGTCCTCGGTGTTGCGGAACCCGTGCAGCGGCGCGGTGAACACGTCGTCGAACTCGTACAGGTCGCGCGCTGCGACGAGTCGCTCGCGATCGAACAGGCCGGGGTGCTGAGCCCACTTGGCCAGCGCGCGCGGCTTCATCGTGTACAGGAACATGCGCGTGTAGACATGGCGGTTGAAGCCGCGGCCCATCGCGTGGCCTCCTGCGGTCAGGTCCACCGGCGAGCACACCGCAGCCACTGCGCAGGCGGTGTGCGCGGCCGCAGCACCGGCTTCCTCGGCCCAGCGCAGCAGGGCGTTTCCCCCCAGCGAGACACCCGCCGCGACGACGGGCGCGTCCGCACGCGAGCGCACGCGCTCGAGGATCCAGCCGATCTCCTGGTAGTCGCCCGAGTGGTAGGCACGTGGCGCGAGGTTGATCTGTCCCGAGCAACCGCGAAAGTGCGGCACCGCGAAGTGCCAGCCTGCCTTGGCGGCCTCGCGCGCGAAGCCCTCGGCATAGGCGCTGCGCGACGAGCCTTCGAGGCCATGGAACATCACGAGCCAGCGTGCGTCGTCGCTCGTCGCGCGCTGGATGTCGACGTCGACGAAGTCCCCGTCGGGTGTCGACCAGCGCTCGCGCACGTAGCGTGGCGCGGCACCTGAGAAGCGCCGTGAGACCAATGCGGGCCAGATCGTCTGCGCGTGCCCACCCGGCAGCCAGGCCGGCGCGCGGTAGCGGTCGAGCATCAGTGCAGCGTCGCCGGCGCGTCCGTCATTTCCTGCGCGTCGTGCGGTGAACCCGGGCTCGCGTGGTGCAGCACCAGGCGCCAGCCTTGCGCTGTCTTGAGGTAGACGTTGGTGGCGATCACCCACGCGGTCTGGCTGCCTTCGGCGGTGCGGATGTCCACGCGCTCGGCCACGTGGTGCACGGCGCAGCTCGCACTCTCGACGCGTCGCACGCGCTGCGGGCGCACCGGGATCGCTCCATTGGCGAACATCGCCTCGAACGAGGCCCGGATCGCTCCATGCCCGATCAGGCGTGGGCCACCCGGGTGCACGCAGGCGATCTCCTCGTCGTCGGCCCACAACGCCATCAGACGTGCGAGGTCACCAGCCTGCAGCGCCTCGTAGAACTGGGCCTCGACGTCGTCCACCGAGGCATGCAGCGAGGCGGCGCGGGCTTTGGCTTGGGGCATTCGCCCGATTGTAGGGACGGCCTGCGGCGAAGCACGTGAATCGCGCCGTCGCGTCACGAGCCCGGCGGGATCGTCGCCGGCTCGTCTGGCAACTGCTCAGTGACCTGATCGGCGTGCCCCGTCGGGCGCCAGGCGATACAGCGTGCCGCAATAGGGGCACCGGCCCTCGCCGCGCGTGCCCACGTCGATGAACACGCGCGGGTGGTTGCTCCACAGCGGCATCTTCGGGTTGGGGCAGAACACGACGCCGGGCCCTTGCAGGTCCGCCGCGCGGACCTCGACCGTGGCGGGAGCCGACTCGGTGGCGCTGCTCATGGCCATCAGACGCGGTCCAGCCACTCGGCGTACTTCGGATTGCGGCCGTTGACGATGTCGAAGAAGGCCGACTGGATCTTCTCGGTGATCGGCCCGCGCGAGCCGCGGCCGATCTCGACGCGGTCGAGCTCGCGGATCGGCGTGACCTCGGCCGCGGTGCCGGTGAAGAACGCCTCGTCGGCGATGTAGACCTCGTCGCGCGTGATGCGTTTTTCGATCAGCTTGAGGCCCAGGTCCTGGCAGATCGCGAACACAGTGTTGCGCGTGATGCCGTTCAACGCGCCGGCCGACAGGTCGGGCGTGTAGACCACGCCGCCCTTGATCACGAACAGGTTCTCGCCCGCGCCTTCGCTGACGAAGCCCGAGGGGTCGAGCAGCATCGCCTCGTCGTAGCCGTCGTCGGTGGCCTCCATGTTGGCGAGGATCGAGTTGGTGTAGTTGCTGACTCCCTTGGCCTGCGTCATCGTGATGTTCACGTGGTGGCGCGTATAGCTCGATGTCTTGACACGGATGCCGCGCTTCAAGCCCTCCTCGCCGAGGTAGGCGCCCCAGGCCCACGCGGCCACCATCAGATGAATCTTGTTGCCCTTCGGCGAGACCCCGAGCTTCTCGGAGCCGATCCAAGTCAGGGGGCGGATGTAACAGCTGTCGAGCCTGTTTGCCCGCACCACCTCGCGTTGCGCAGCCATGACCTCGTCGACCGTGAACGGGATCTTCATGCGCAGGATCTTGGCGCTGTTGAACAGGCGCTCGGTGTGCTCGCGCAGCCGGAAGATGGCCGTGCCGCCGGTGGCGTTGTAGGCGCGCACGCCCTCGAAAGCGCCGCATCCATAGTGGAGCGTGTGCGTGAGGACGTGCAGCTTGGCGTCGCGCCACTCGACGAGACGGCCGTCCATCCAGATCTTTCCGTCGCGGTCGTCCATCGACATGGGGCGCTCCAGTTCAACGCGTGAGGGCGAGATTCTAGGCGCCGGTCGGGCCCGTGCCCCTCAGTGGGGCGCAGAGGCTGCGGAGGGTTCGTGGCGGCGACTCGCCTCACGAAGGACCATGGGTATCCCCCCGATTCCCGGGGGGACCCCCCCGATATGGGTTGAGTGTGGTCATCGAATACACGCGGTTGCATGCGCAGAATCTCCTCGAGCTTTCATTTTCTTAATGGACTGCGAAGGGCGACTGAACATGAAGACCGGATTGAAGTGGTTTGGCCAGCGGAGCCGCGCCGCTGCCCCCCGGACCAAGGCGATCGCGCTGGCTCTGGCCTGCGCATGCAGCCCTGTGCTCGCGCTGGACTGCCAGACGGATGACGTGATCGGCGCGACCGCCTGCGTTGGCCTGGAATATGGAAATCTCAACAGCACCGCCAGCTTCCCGAGCTTCGCTTCGGTCGTCGAGGCAGGGCTTGGGGTCAGCGGATTGAGCTACTCGGGCACGAATGCAGAGTCCTATGGCGCGCCGGATGCCAGCGGCTACAGCACGCTGACATTTAGTGAGCAGCTCTCCGGCAAGACGGTGGTCGGCATCCACTGGGGCAACTACACGGGCTTCTATCTCCTTGATCTCTCGTCGCCCACCTTCTCGCTCCAGGTGGAGAACAAGAACGACGAGCTGGCGCTGAGCAACCTGCCAGGCACCGGCGGCGGCCTGTCCAATGGGCACGTCTACGTCACGACGCCTGTTCCAGAGCCAGGCACGCTGGCCTTGATGGCGGCCGGACTGGCCGCGGTCGGTTTCGTGGCACGCCGCCGGCGTCAACTCTGATCGGCGCGGTCCGATCCTCGTGAAGCCCCGCTGCGGCGGGGCTTCTTCATGGCGACGCGTTCGTCCGACGCAGGTGCCATGCGGTACAGCGACCTGAGACGAACGTGGCCTCCACCTCGTCGCCACCTGAGTCGCGCCAAGCGAAGGTCTCGGGCTCGTCGCTGATCTTGCGGCCCAGGCTGCGCGTCAGGCGGATCACGGCGGGCAAGCGCATGCCGGCATGCAGCCGGGCATGCAGCATCACGGCGCTTTGAACATGGCCCACCGGTGACTGCGCCGCGCTGCGCAGCACGCGCAGCGTGCGGCTGAACTGCAGCAGCAACCAGAACGCGAGCACGGTGAGCGCAAGCACGAGGCCGCGCCAGCCGTAGCCCAACCAGCCCACGAGCAGCGCGGCGGCGGCCAGGGCCCATCCGATGACCGCGCTCATGGCCTACAGCCCGCGTACCAGATCGATCGCCTCCTCGATGCGCTCAACCGGGTGGATCGCCAGGCCCTCGATCGGCTTCTTCGGCGCATTGGCCCTGGGCACCAGGGCGACCGAGAAGCCGAGCTTGGCCGCCTCCTTCAACCGCTCCTGCCCGCGTGGCGCCGGCCGAACTTCGCCGGCCAGACCGACCTCGCCGAATGCGAGAAACCCGCGAGGCAACGCCTTGCCGCGCAGGCTGCCCTGGATCGCGAGCAGCACCGCCAGGTCGGCCGCGGGCTCGGTGATGCGCACGCCACCCACTGCATTGACGAACACGTCCTGGTCGAGGCAGTCCACGCCCGCATGCCGATGCAGCACCGCAAGCAACATCGCCAGGCGGTCCCGATCGAGCCCCACGGAGAGGCGGCGCGGACTCGGCCCGCCGCTGTCGACCAGTGCCTGCACTTCGACCAGCAGCGGGCGCGTGCCCTCGAGGGTGACCAGCACGCACGAGCCCGGCACCGGGTCGCCATGGGTGGACAGGAAGATCGCGCTCGGGTTGGCCACGCCCTTCAGGCCGCGCTCGGTCATCGCGAAGACGCCGATCTCGTTGACCGCGCCGAACCGGTTCTTGATCGCGCGCACGAGGCGAAAGCTCGAGTGCGTGTCGCCCTCGAAGTACAGCACCGTGTCGACGATGTGCTCGAGCACGCGCGGCCCGGCGATCGCGCCCTCCTTGGTCACGTGGCCCACCAGCACGACCGCGATGCCGCGCGCCTTGGCCACCCGCGTGAGCTGCGCGGCGCACTCGCGCACCTGCGCCACCGAGCCCGGTGCCGACGTGAGCTGCTCCGAGTACAGCGTCTGGATCGAGTCGATGACGCAGAAAGCCGGCTGCTCGACCTCGAGCGTTGCGACGATGCGCTCGAGGTTGATCTCGGCCAGCACCCTCACCCGCGCGCCGGTCAGGCCGAGCCGATGCGAGCGCAGCGCCACCTGCGCGCCGCTTTCCTCGCCGGTAACGTAGAGCACCTTCATCCGCACCGACAGTGCCTCGGCCGCCTGCAGCAGCAACGTGCTCTTGCCGATGCCCGGGTCGCCGCCGATCAACGTCACCCCGCCCGGCACGATGCCGCCGCCCAGCACGCGGTCCAGTTCGTCCTGCCCAGTCGGCGTGCGCGTCACATCGGCCGTCGCGATCTCGGCCAACGTGGCCACCGGCGCACTGCGGACGATCGACTGGTAGCGGTGCGCCTTGCTGCCGGCGGCTTCGGCCACCGTCTCCTCGAGCGTGTTCCAGGCTCCGCACTGCGGGCACTTGCCAAGCCACTTGGCGCTCGTGCCGCCGCATTCGGTGCAGGAGAAGAACGTCCTCGCGTCCTTGGCCATCAGCGCCTGCCCGGCCGCCCGAAGGGCGCTGGCGCCCCCGAGGGCACGAAGTGGCCCTTGCAGGGCCAAGGGGGCAGCGAAAGAAGTGAGCGTGGGGGTGTCATTTCACGCATTGTCTCGTGCTACAACGACGCGCATGGATTTCTCCGTGTGGCTGGCGTTCTTCGCCGCATCGTGGGCGATCAGCGTCTCGCCCGGCGCCGGCGCGGTGGCGGCGATGACCGCGGGGATGCAGCATGGCTTCGCGCGCGGCTACTTCCTGACCTTCGGCCTGATCCTGGGCCTGTGGTCGCAGCTGCTGCTGGTGGGCGCCGGCCTGGGGGCGGTGATCGTGGCGTCTTCGACCGCGTTCGCGGTGGTCAAGTGGCTCGGCGTGGCCTACCTCCTGTGGCTGGGCATCGCGCAGTGGCGTGCACCCGCGGTCGGATTGCATGCCCAAAGCGGCGCCCCGGCCTTCGCCTCGCGCCGCTCGATCGTCGCGCGCGGCTGGGCGCTGAACACGGTCAATCCGAAGGGCACGCTGTTCATGCTGGCCGTGGTGCCGCAGTTCCTGGACACGGCGCGCGCGCTCGTGCCCCAGTACCTCGCGATCGCCGGCACCCTGGCGTTTACCGATCTTGTCGTCAACGCGGGCTACACCGCATTCGCCGCGCGCCTGCTCGCGAACCTGCGCTCACCACGGCACATGCGCTGGCTCAACCGCCTCTTCGGCAGCCTGTTCGTCGCGCTGGCCACGCTGCTGGCCACGTTGCGGCGCGGCTGAGTCGCACGCGCAGCGGCGGGCATCGCGGCGTGGCCCGCGTCACTCGGCGCCGCGCGCCGTTCGAAGTGCCTTGACCTGGGAGCGCTGCGACTTCGTCTCGAGCCGGCGCCGCTTGGACGCCAGGGTCGGCCGCGTCGGCCGCCGCCGCTTCGGCGGCGTCGCCACCGACTGCACCAAGGCGTCGAGCCGCGCCAGCGCATCGGCACGATTCATCTCGAGGCTTCGGTGCTCCTGCGCCTTGATCACGACGACGCCCTCGCGCGTGATGCGGGCGTCGGCCAGCGCGAGCAGTCGTGCCTTGACATCGTCGGGCAGCGACGAGGCGGCGACGTCGAAACGCAGGTGCACCGCGTTCGACACCTTGTTGACGTTCTGCCCGCCCGCCCCCTGTGCACGGACGGCCGTGACCGTGACTTCCGCCGGATCGACCGTCAGCGTGTTGGGCGCTTGCGCCGCGTTCATTGGGGCGGTGGCCGCCCGGTCAGCTTTCCGACGACGAACAGCAGCACCAGTGCACCGGCCACCGAGGCGATCCATCCGGCCGGCTGCCCCACCGCGTACAGGCCGAGCGCCTGGCCCACGTAGCCTGCGCCGAGCGAGCCGCCCACACCGAGCAGGCAGGTCATGATCCAGCCCATCTTCTGCTCGCCCGGCATGATGAAGCGGGCGATCGCGCCGACGACCAGCCCAACGAGCAAGGTGATGATCAGTCCCATCGCAAGGCTCCTTTGTTCGAGTCCGGATCATGCGCCAGCGCGCCGCGGCCTGTGTCGATGGCCCGCCACGCCGGGTCGGCCCGGTCAGGCCGCACGCACCGGTACCCGCGGCGCCAGGGCGCACATCAGCTCGTAGCCGATCGTGCCGGCGGCGCGCGCCACTTCGTCGATCGGCAGCCGCGCCCCATTCGGGCCCTCGCCCCAAAGGGTGACCTCGCTGCCGGCGTGGGCGTCGGGGGTGGCCGCGAGGTCGACCGCGATCATGTCCATGCTGACGCGGCCGACCGTGCGCGTGCGCGCGCCACCGACCAGCACCGGTGTGCCGGTACCCGCGTGGCGAGGGTAGCCGTCGGCGTAGCCGCAGGCGACGATGCCGACGGTCATCGGTGCGTCGGCCGTGAAGGCGCTGCCGTACCCCACGCTGTCGCCCGGTGCCAGCCGCTGGGTCGCGATCAGGCGCGAGCGCAGCGTCATCGTCGGGCGCAGGCCCCAGTGGACGATGTCGTGCGCCGGAAAGTCCGGTGCGCTGCCGTAGGCCATGATCCCCGCGCGCACCCAATCGGCGTGCACGCCGCGCGCACCGTGCCGCAGCACGGCCGCGCTGTTGGCCAGCGAGCGTTCGCCCGGCAAGTCGCGCGTCGCTTCCTCGAAAGCGGCCATCTGGTGCGCGATGCCGCGCCCGCCGTCGGCATCGGAGAAATGCGTCATCAAGGTAATCTCGTCGACCTGCGGCAGCGCGTTCAGGCGTGTCCACGCGCTGCGGTACGCCTCGGGCCTGAATCCCAGCCGGTTCATGCCGCTGTTCAACTTCAGGAACACGCGGTGCGGCACCTGCGTCTTGTGCGCCGCCAGCCAGTCGATCTGCTCGGAGCAATGTACGACGTGCCACAGGCCCAGCCGCGAGCACAGCTCCAGGTCGCGCGGCTCGAACGCGCCCTCGAGCAGCAGCACCGGTCCGCGCCAGCCGAGCGCGCGCACGCGTTCGGCCTCTGCCAGGTCGAGCAGCGCAAAACCATCGGCACCTCGCAGACCCTCGTAGGCGCGTTCAATGCCATGGCCGTAGGCATTGGCCTTGACCACCGCCCAGACCCTGGCATCGGGTGCGGCCGCGCGCGCGCGCGCCAGGTTGTGCACGAGGGCATCGACATGGATCAGGGCCTCGATCGGGCGCGGCATGGCGTCATCGTAACTGGCCGATGCTGCGTGCTATAACGCGCGCGCCCCGAGCGGCCCCTGTGGAACCGCCGTAGCCACAAGAGGGCCTCCCGGAGACAAGTCGTTGCGCGACGCATGAAACGCGGCTTCTACACGATCATGTCGGCGCAGTTCTTCAGCTCGCTGGCCGACAACGCGCTGTTCGTGGCCGCGGTCGAGTTGCTGCGCGGCGGCGGCGCGCCCGAGTGGCAGCGTGCGGCGCTGGTGCCGATGTTCGCCCTGTTCTACGTCGTGCTCGCGCCCTTCGTCGGCGCCTTCGCCGACGCCTTGCCCAAGGGCAAGGTCATGTTTGTGGCCAACAGCATCAAGATCGTCGGTTGCCTGATGATGCTGTTCGGCACCCACCCGCTGCTGTCGTACGCGATCGTCGGCCTCGGCGCCGCCGCCTATTCACCGGCCAAGTACGGCATCCTCACCGAACTGCTGCCACCGTCGCAGCTGGTCAAGGCCAACGGCTGGATCGAGGGCCTGACGATCGCGTCGATCATCCTCGGCGTGCTGCTGGGCGGCCAGATGATCGGGCCCAGGGTCGCGCCGATCCTGCTGGGCTTCGACTTCCCGCTCGTCGAGACCGGCGTGGACACCGGGCCCGAGGCGGCAATCGCGTCGATGGTGCTCGTCTACATCGTCGCCGCCGTGTTCAACCTGCGCATCCCGCGCACCGAGGCGCCGCTGCTGCCGATGGACCGTCCATTCGCCCTGGTACGCGACTTTTCGCAGTGCAACGCGCGCCTGTGGGCAGACAAGCTGGGCCAGATCTCGCTGGCCACGACGACGCTGTTCTGGGGCGTGTCGGGCAACCTGCGCTACATCGTCCTGGCCTGGGCGTCGGTGGCATTGGGGTACGGCACCACCGAGGCGTCGCGGCTGGTCGGGGTCGTCGCGATCGGCACGGCCGGCGGCGCCATCGTCGCGTCGGTGGCGATGAAGCTCGATCGCGCCACCGGCGTGATCCCGCTGGGGATCTGCATGGGCCTGCTCGTGATCGGCATGAACTTCATCACCAACGCCTGGGCCGCAGGGCCGTTCCTGGTGCTGCTCGGCGCGATCGGGGGCTACCTCGTGGTGCCGATGAACGCGCTGCTGCAGCACCGCGGCCACAACCTGATGGGCGCCGGCCGTTCGATCGCGGTGCAGAACTTCAACGAGCAGGCCTGCATCCTCGGCCTGGGCGCGTTCTACACCGCGATGACGAAGTTCGGCCTCTCGGCGTTCGGCGCGATCACGATCTTCGGCCTGGTCGTCGCCGGGACGATGGAGCTGATCCGGCGCTGGCATCGCCACAACACGGTGCAGCACCGCGACGAGGTCGAGCGCCTGCTCGCGATCGCGCGTTCCGATCCGCACTGACGATGGCCAGCGCAGCCTCGCGCGTTGCGCTCGGCCCGGCGCTCGCGCTCGTCGTCAACGCCTTCGTCTGGGGCGTCAGCTGGTGGCCGTTCCGGCGGCTCGAGGCGGCAGGGCTGCATCCGCTCGTGGCCACGGTTCTGATCTACCTGCTCGCGGTCGTGGTGATCACGCTGTGGCGGCCGATCTCGTGGCGCGAGCTGCTGTCCTGTCCATCGCTGTGGGTCATCGCGATCGCCTCGGGCAGCACCAACGCCGCGTTCAACTGGGCGGTGACGATCGGCGACGTCGTGCGGGTCGTGCTCCTGTTTTACCTGATGCCGCTCTGGGCGGTGCTGCTCGCGCGTGTGCTGCTGCACGAACGCCTCACGGGTGCCGCGCTGTTGCGCGTGGCGCTGGCCCTGTCGGGCGCGGTCGTGATCCTGTGGCCCGGCGAGGGCGGGCTCTGGCCGTTGCCGCGCACGCTGCCCGAAGCGCTTGGTGTGGTCGGCGGCTTCTCGTTCGCGCTCAACAACGTGATGCTGCGGCGCGAAGCCGCGCGCACGCCGGGCGCGCGCGCCCTTGCGATGTTCTTCGGCGGCGCGGCGGTGGCAGCGCTGCTGGCCGGTGCGCTGCACTTGCAGGGCATGGTTCCCGGGCTGCCTGCGCCGGCTCCTGGCTGGATCGCGGGGGCGTTCGTCATGGGCCTGTTGTTCCTCGTGGGCAACCTTGCCTTGCAATATGGCGCCACCCGGCTGCCGGCCAACGCCACGGCCGTGATCATGCTGACCGAAGTCGTCTTCGCCAGCGGATCGGCGCTGCTGCTGGGTGCCGGCACGCTCGATGCCCAGCTGGCCGCCGGAGGCGCAGCCATCGTAGGAGCAGCTCTGCTCGCGGCGCGCCGCGGCGCGCACTGAGCGCGCGTTCGCTTCAGGTCGGCGTGGGCTTTTCGCTACTGGCCGCACTACTGCGCCGCCGCCGCTTGGCGTGGTCCTTTCGGTCCGGGTCGGGCAGGATGCCCAGCTCGCGCAGCTGGCGCATGAGCGCCTCATCGTCCATCGGCTTGGCCATGTAGGCATCGCAGCCGGCGAAGGTGCCCCGCACGCGATCGGTCGGACCGGCGTGGGCGGAGACCATGACAACCTTCGGCGCCAGGCCCTTGCCGGGTGCGAGGTAGGTCTGCTTGATGTGCTGGCACAGCGCCAGCCCATCGACCTCGCTCATCGGACCCAGCTCGACATCCAGGAACACGACGTCGAAGCGCTGCTCGGCCAGCAGCTTGTTCGCCCGCGCGCTGTGGGCGGCACACTCGGTGCGCAGCCCGAGCGCGTGCAATTGCCGCTGCAGGAAGCGCTGCGCGATCTCGCTGTCGTCGACCACGAGTGCGGCCGGCGCCTGGGCCACGTCACCGGCGCGCCGCATCGGCGGCTCCAGCGGCGCAGGAACACTCGCGGGCGTGCTCGCCGATGCGGCGTCGCCCGCAGCGGGGGCAGGCCGGCTCGCCTGGCGCAACGTGACGGTCGCGTCGAGGTCGCGAAAGACCTGCAGGGGATCGATCGGGCGCATCGCCCAAGCCAGCGCGCCGTCGGGCGCCTGGGCGCCGATGAACACCGTGTCGACGACGCGATCGGCGGCCAGCACTGAATCGATGGCGCCCGGGTGATCGGCATCCGCGATCACGAAATCCGCATCGGCGATCGAATCGACCTGCTTGTACGCGAGCGCGCGCGAGCCGGCCAGGCGCAGGTACGAGGCCAGTGCCTGACGCTCGAACTCGCCGAAGCCCAGCAGCATCACCCGATGTGCCCTCGCGGCACCGCCCTCGCTCATTGGATCGCCCTGGATTGCATGGTCGGCAGACAATGTCCCCTCGTCCTGACATGTTCGACGGACCGGCACGCCCCTGTCAACGCGCTTTGACCCCTAGGACACTCGTGAGGTCGCCGTGGCGCTACGATCCGTGGCGAAGTGCGCGGGGCCGCGCATCCTCCCCGCAACCTACAGGAGCCGACGACATGCCACAGACCACGCTGTACGACTTTTCGTCCACGTCGATCAGCGGCCGCCGAGCCGATTACGCCGCCAAGCGCGGCAGCGTGTTCCTGATCGTCAACACTGCAAGCGCCTGCGGGTTCACGCCGCAGTTCAAGGGCCTGGAACAGCTGTGGCGCGACTACCGCGACAGGGGTCTCGTCGTGGTCGGCTACCCCTGCAACCAGTTCGGCGCGCAGGATCCCGGCAGCAATGGCGAGATCGCCTCGTTTTGCGAGATGAACTACGGCGTCAGCTTCCCGATGATGGCCAAGGTCGACGTCAACGGCGACGCGGCCGACCCGGTGTGGCGCTGGCTCAAGCAGGCCGCCCCCGGGATGCTGGGCAGCGAGGCGGTCAAGTGGAACTTCACCAAGTTCCTGGTCGGCCGGGACGGCAAGGTGATCAAGCGCTACGCGCCCAACGAGGAGCCGGAGAACCTCCGGCGCGACATCGAAGCGGCGCTGATCGGCCCCTAGTTCGCATTGCGCGCATCCCTGGGGCAGCTTCCCGGGGTGGGGCGGCCCAGCGCCGGACGAGTCGCAATAACGGAGTCACCATGTTCTCGCATCTCGACCCCTACGCGGGCGATCCGATCCTCAGCCTCAACGAGGCGTACCAGAAGGATCCGCGCCCGCACAAGGTCAACCTGTCGATCGGCATCTATTTCGACGATGCCGGCCGCATCCCGGTGCTGGCCAGCGTGCGCGAGGCCGAGGCCCAGATGCTCGCCGCAGCCAGCACCAAGAGCTACCTGCCGATCGAGGGTGATCCGGCGATGCGCAATGCGGTGCAGGCGCTGCTCTTCGGTGCCGATCTTCCGGCGCTGAAGGACGGGCGGATCGTGACCCTGCAGACCGTCGGTTCGAGCGGCGGCCTGAAGGTCGGCGCCGACTTCCTGCGGCGCTGGCTGCCGGCCAGCGAGGCCTGGGTCAGCGACCCGACCTGGGACAACCACCGTGCGATGTTCGAAGGCGCCGGCATCCGCGTGCACACCTACCCGTACTACGACGCGGCCACCGGCGGCCTGAAATTCGACGCGATGTGCGATGCGCTGCGCAGCCTGCCGCCGCGCAGCATCGTGCTGCTGCACGCCTGCTGCCACAACCCGACGGGGGTCGACCTGACCCGCGCGCAGTGGGATGCGCTCGTGCGGCTATTGGCCGAGCGCGGGTTGCTGCCGTATCTGGACCTCGCCTATCAGGGCTACGGCGACGGCATCGACGACGATGCCTACGCGGTGCGGCTGATGGCCTCGAGGGGGCTGACCTTCATCGTCGCCAATTCGTTTTCCAAGAGCATGAGCGTGTACGGCGAGCGTGCGGGCGCGCTGTCGTTCGTCTGCACCGACGCGCGCGAGGCCGAACTGGTGCTGGGCCAATTGAAGGCGACGGTGCGGCGCAACTACTCGAGCCCGCCCATCCATGCGGCGGGCATCGTCGCGCGCGTGCTCACCGATCCGACGCTGCGCCCGCAGTGGGAATCGGAGGTCGCCGCGATGCGCGAGCGCATCCTGGCGATGCGGCAGCGCCTGCACGCGGTGCTCGCCGCCAAGGTGCCGGGCCGCGACTTCGGCTATTTCCTGACCCAGCGCGGCATGTTCAGCTATACCGGGCTCACGGGCGCCCAGGTCGACCGCCTGCGCGACGAGAGCGCGGTGTACCTGGTGCGCTCGGGACGCATGTGCGTGGCGGGCCTGTCGATGGGCAATGTCGAGCGCGTCGCGCAGGCGTTCGCGGGCGTGCTCGGCTGACACATCGCGGCGTGGGCGACCCGGTTGCCGGCTTGCCGGTAGTCGCTTTCGACAATGGAAGTCGCCCGCACTCTGTGCCAGAGTCTTGCGACCGAACCCCCTCTGGAGCAGACCCGACCATGAAGTCCCTTTCCCGCATCGCACTGACCCTGGCCCTGTGCGCCGCCGCCGCTGGCGTGCAGGCGCAGCAGTTCTTCCGCATCGGCACCGGCGGCACCGCGGGCACCTACTACCCGGTCGGCGGCGCGATTGCCAATGCCGTGAGCCAGCCCGGCAAGATCGTGGTCACCGCACAGGCCAGCAACGGCTCGGTGGCCAACGTCACGGGCATCGCAGGCGGCGCGATGGAAAGCGGCTTCTCGCAGGCCGACGTCGCCACCTGGGCGCAGAAAGGCACCGGCATCTACGAAGGCAAGCCCAACGTGCCGGGCCTGCGGCTGATCGCCAACCTGTACCCGGAGAGCGTGCATGTCGTCGTCAAGAAGGGCGCCGGCATCAAGAGCGTGGCCGACCTCAAGGGCAAGCGCGTGGCGCTCGACGAGCCGGGCTCGGGCACGCTGGTCAATGCGCGTGCGGTGCTCGCCGCCTATGGCCTGAAAGAGGCCGACATCAAGCCCGAGTACATCAAGCCCAACCAGGCCGGCGACAAGATGAAGGACGGCTCGCTCGACGCCTTCTTCTTCACCGGCGGCGCACCGGCCGGCGCGATTGCCGAATTGGCCGCCACCGGTTCGGGCATCGACATCCTGCCGATCGACGGCCCGCAAGCCGAAGCACTGGTCAAGGCCAGCCCGTTCTTTGCTCCCGACACGATTGCCGCCGACACCTACAAGGGCGTCGGCCAGGTGCATACGTTGGCCGTGGGGGCGCAGTGGGTGACCAGCGACAAGGCTGATGCGAACGTCGTCTACGAGATCGTGAAGGCCCTATATGGCGACGCCGGCCAGAAGGCGATGGCCGCCGGCCACGCCAAGGGCAAGTTCATCACCAAGGAAAATGCGGTCAAGGGCGCCGGCATTCCGTTCCACCCGGGCGCCGAGAAGTTCTACAAGGAAGCTGGCGTCCTGAAGTAGGGCGAGCCGTTCTTCATTGCCCCGGGGCGGCCTGCGACGGCTGCCCATTTTTTTGCCTTCGCCGATGACTGCCGCCACGCTGCCCGACGACAAGGAACTGCTGGCCCTCGAACGCAAGTTCGACCCCGAGATGCGCTTTCGGCCGTTGACCGCGGGCGCGGCCGCGCTGGTCGGCGGCCTGCTGCTGGCGCTGTCGCTGTTTCACTACTACACCGCCGGATTCGGGCTGCTGCAGGAGGTGACGCACCGCGGCGTGCACCTGGCCTTCGTGCTCGGGCTGATCTTTCTCGTCTTCCCACACCGCAAGGTGCTGCTGGAAATGGCGGCCGAGCACCGACTGCTGGCGCCAGGCAATGTGCCCTGGCTCGACTGGCTGCTCGCCGTGGCCATTGCCGCGTCGGTGCTCTACATCCCCTACATCTTCGACGACCTGACCTTTCGCGTCGGCAACCCGCTGCCGATCGACGTGGCGATGGGCACGATGCTGATCGTCGCGCTGCTCGAAGCGACACGGCGCAGCATGGGCTGGCCGCTGCCCCTGATCGCCATCGCCTTCATGGCCTATGCGCTGGCCGGACCGGTGTTTCCCGGGCTGCTCAAGCATGCCGGCGCGAGCTGGAGCCAACTGGTCAACCACGAGTACCTCACGAGCCAGGGCATCTACGGCGTGGCCGTCGGCGTGGTTGCGACCTACGTCTTTCACTTCGTCCTGTTCGGCGTGCTGGCCACGCGCATCGGCCTGGGCCAGCTGTTCCTCGACGTGGCCTCGAGCATTGCCGGCCGTTACGCCGGCGGGCCAGCCAAGGTGAGCGTGTTCGGTTCGGCGATGTTCGGCATCCTGTCGGGCTCGTCGGTGGCCAATGCGGTGACGGTCGGCTCACTGACCATCCCGGCGATGATCCGTGTCGGCTACCGGCGCGAATTCGCTGCGGCGGTGGAAGCGGCCTCGTCGACCGGGGGCCAGATCACGCCGCCGGTGATGGGCGCGGCGGCGTTCCTGATGATCGAGTTCCTGGCGCTGCCGTACCAGACCATCATCATCGCCGCAGCGATCCCGGCCTTCATGCACTTCTTCGGCGTCTTCATGCAGGTGCACTTCGAGGCCAAGCGCCACGGATTGCGTGGCCTCAATGAAGACGAGATGCCCAGGCTGCGGCAGAGCTTTGCCGAGCGCTGGCCGACCCTGATTCCGTTGGCGCTGTTGATCACCGCGCTGGCCAGTGGCCGCACGCCCTACCTCGCCGCCTTCACGGGCATCAGCTCTTGCGCCATCGTCGGTCTGTGCACCGCGGCCCGGGGCAACACGACGCGGAACTGGACGCTTCTCGCCGCGCTGCACGCGTTGCTGCTGACCGTGGTTTTCGGCGGCATCGACAACCCCTCTCTGCGGATCGGCCTGTTCGCCGCCGGCGTGGTGGCCACGCCGCTGTTGCTGCGTGCGCTGCATGTTCAGGGTCGCATCGGCTCGCCGGCCCTGATCGAGGCTTTCTCCACCGGCGCGAAGTACGCGCTGGCCGTTGGCGCGGCCGCGGCGACGGTGGGTCTGGTCATCGGCGTGGTCACGCTGACCGGCGTCGGCTTCAAGCTGTCGACCCTCATCACCGGCGCGGCGCAGGCGGTGGCCGGCGGCGTCGGCAGCCTGGTGCCGGCGGCCCTGGTCGATCCGAAGACGATGACACTGCTCGCTGCGCTGGCGATGACCGGCATCGTGTGCATCCTGCTGGGCTGCGGCATTCCCACCACGGCCAACTACATCATCATGGTGACGGTGGCCGCGCCGACGCTGGTGCAGCTGGGTGTCCAGCCGCTGGTCGCGCACTTCTTCGTCTTCTATTACGGCGTGCTCGCCGACATCACGCCACCGGTGGCACTGGCTGCCTATGCGGCGGCCGGCATGGCCGGCAGCGACCCGTTCAAGACCGGCAACACCGCGTTTCGCCTCGGCATGGCCAAGGCGCTGGTTCCCTTCGTCTTCGTGTTCTCTCCTTCGCTGCTGATCGTGGCCAAGGGGTTCACCTGGCCCGACTTCATCGTCACCTTCATCGGCTGCATCGCTGGCATCACGCTGCTGGCCGCGGCGCTGTCGAAGTTCCTGCTGGTGGAAATGAGGCGCGCCGAGCAGGCCTTGTGCCTCGGGGCGGCGCTGCTGCTCATCGCGCCGGGGCTGCTGCCCACTGCCGCCGGCGTGCTGCTCGCCTCGCCAGTGCTGCTGCGCCAGTTGGCCGCCGCGCGGCGCGCGTCCGCCCATGCTTGACATCGCCGCCGTCTGCCTGGTCATCACGGCCCTGCTGGCCTACCTGAATCACCGCTTTGTCGGGATGCCCACCGCGATCGGCGTCATGGCCGCGGCGTTGGCGCTGTCGCTGGCGCTTCTCGGGCTGGACGCGCTCGGGCTGGCCCATGGCGTTCGGCAGTACGAGGAATCGCTCCTGCGCTCGATCGACTTCTCGAGCGTGCTGATGCAAGGCATGCTGTCGCTGCTGCTGTTCGCCGGCGCGCTGCATGTCGATCTGAGCGAACTCAAAGCCTATCGCTGGCCCGTGGGTGCCCTGGCCGTCCTGGGCACGATGCTGTCGACCGCCGTCGTCGGCCTCGGCATGTGGCTGGCGATGCCGCTGGTGGGCCTGCCGTTGCCACTGACCTTCTGCCTGCTCTTCGGCGCGCTGATCTCGCCCACCGACCCGATCGCGGTGATGGGCATTCTCAAGTCGGCGGGTGCACCGAAGGAGCTGGAGCTGGTGATCGCCGGTGAATCGCTGTTCAACGATGGCGTGGGCGTCGTGATCTTCGCGTTGCTGCTGGGCATGCTGGCCAGCGGCCTCGCCCCGACGGCGGGCCAGGGACTGCAACTGCTGGCACGCGAGGCCGGCGGCGGGCTGTTGTTCGGCCTGGGGCTGGGCTTCCTGACATTCCTGCTGCTGCGCAGTGTCGACAACTACCAGGTCGAGGTGCTGTTGACGCTGGCAGCCGTGACTGGGGGCTACGCCCTGGCCAGCAAGCTGCACGTGTCCGGGCCGCTGGCCATGGTCGTGGCCGGCCTGGTCATCGGCAACCACGGGCGTGCTCTGGCGATGTCGGACACGACGCGCCGCTATGTCGACATGTTCTGGGAGCTGCTTGACGAGATCCTCAACGCGGTGCTGTTCGTGCTGATCGGCATGGAGGTGCTGCTGGTCACGTTCTCTCTCGAGGAACTCGCTTCTGCCGCGGTGGCCGTGGTCGTCACGCTCGTCGCGCGCGCTCTGACGGTCGGCCTGCCGGTCGCGCTGCTGCCGCGCGCCTTCGTCCTGCCGCGCGGCTCGTGGAAGGTGCTGACCTGGGGTGGCCTGCGCGGTGGCATCTCGGTGGCCCTCGCGCTGTCGCTGCCGGCGGGACCCGAACGCAACACCGTGGTCGCGCTGACCTACGGCGTCGTCGTCTTCTCGATCCTCGTGCAGGGCCTGTCCATCGGACGCGTCACGCGTCGGGCTGTGGGCGCCCGCGGCTGAGCGCGCACCAACGTCGGCTTGCCCGACCGCGTGCCGCGGTCCTCGCGCGGCGCCTGCATCGCGCGCGCGGGTGCGGCGGCGCTCAGGCCGATGGCCGGGGCAGCAGGCGATCGAGCTTGTCCTCGATCTCGCCCACATAGGCCGACAGCGTGCGCGTCGCTTCGGCGAGCTTGTCCTGCAACTGTCGCTCTGCCTGCTCGACGCGTGCGACGGCCTCGCGGCTGGCGGCGGCGCTCTGGGCTTCGATGCGGCGCAGCTCGCCGTCCAGAAAGGCGCGCAACTCGGTGAACCGCGACGCCTCGGCCTTGTCGGCCAGCTCGCGCTGGGCCTTCAGGTCCTTGGCATAGCGTCGCGCTTCCAGGATGACGCCGGCCTGCTGGAACACGATGTAGACGAGGAACAGGCCGCTGACCAGCGCGGTGACGATGAGCATGATCACGCCCAGCGGCGCCTGCACCTCGGCAAAGCCCAGGGTCAGCGCAGTCGGTGTCGTGAACGCCACCCAGTTCATCGCGGCGAACAGCGCCAAGGCGGCCAGCACCAGTGCCACGGCCAGTGCACGCAGGTTCATCGAGAGGGCTCCGTCTTGCGGGATCGGCGTCGTGACATCGGGGACCCCGAGGCTGCTGGGAACCTGCGGGCCGGGCCATTGCGCAGATCCGAACCGGCCGCGCCAGCGCTAGATACAGCGCCCACCGTCGACCTCCATGCACACGCCGGTGATCATCGAGGCCTCGTCACTGCACAGGAAGCACGCGGCGTTGCCGAGATCCTCCGGTGTCGAGAAGCGCCCGATCGGGATCGTCGAGAGGAACTTCGCCCGCATCTCAGGCGTGTCCTCGCCCATGAAGGTGGCCAGCAGCGGCGTTTCGCCGGCGACCGGGTTGAGCGCGTTGACACGGATGCCCGAAGGCGCGAGCTCGACCGCCGATGCGCGCGTGGCGGTGATGACCCAGCCCTTGCTGGCGTTGTACCAGGCCAGTCGCGGCCGCGGGCTCACCCCGGCGGTCGAGGCCATGTTGAGCACGACGCCGCGGATGCCGCCCCGGCCGGGCGCGCGGGCCCTGAAGCGCGGCACGGCCTCGCGCATCGCGAGATAGATCGCCTTCATGTTCACTGCGTAGAGGCGATCGAAGTCACGCTCGTCGAGCGCCTCGAGCGGCTGCGGCTTGTGGCCGACACCGGCGTTGTTGACGAGGATGTCGAGCGGGCCGAGCAGGCGCTCTGCGGCGTCGACCATCTGCCTGGTGTCATCGGCACTGCTGACGTCGGCGCGCCAGGCACGCGCCACGCTCTCGCCGCCCAGCGTCTCGGCCACCCGTTCCGCCGCATCGCCGTGCAGGTCGACGAGCAGCACCTTTGCACCCTCGGCGACGAATTTGCGCGCGATGCCTTCGCCGAAGCCCGAGCCGGCACCGGTCACGATCGCCACCTTGTCCTTCAGTCGCATCGCGATGCTTCCTTGTCGTTCAATCGTGCTTGATCGCGATCGTCTTCAGGGTCGAGAAGCCGTACAGCGCCTCGAAGCCCTTCTCGCGCCCGTGCCCCGAGGCCTTGACCCCGCCGAAGGGCAGCTCGATGCCGCCGCCGGCACCGTAGTTGTTGACGAAGACCTGGCCGCATTTGAGCGCATGCGCCATGCGCAGCGCGCGGCTGCCGTCCTTCGTCCACACGCCGGCCACCAGGCCATAGGGCGTACCGTTGCCGATGCGGATGGCGTCGGCCTCGTCGTCGAAGGGCACCACCACCTGCACTGGGCCGAAGATCTCCTCCTGCTCGAGGCGATGCCCGGCGTCCACCGGCGCCAGCAGCGTGGGCGCCACATAACAGCCGCCGCGCGGCAGGCTCGCCGGCAACACAGCCTGGCCCGCCACGCGCAAGCCCATGTCGCGCGCCAGGCCGAGATAACCCTCGACGATCTCCTTCTGGCGCGCCGAGATCAGCGGTCCGACGTCGAGGTCGTCGAGCGCGGGGCCCACGCGCAGCGCGCGATAGCGCTCGCCCATGCGCGAGACCACTTCGTCGAAGCGCGAGCGCTCGACCAGGATGCGCGAGGCCGCCGAGCAGGTCTGGCCGGCGTTCTGGATGCCGGCGTTGACCAGGAAGGGCAGCGCGGCCTCCAGGTCGGCGTCGGCGAACACCACCTGCGGGCTCTTGCCACCCAGTTCCAGCGTCACCGGCGCGGTGTGGCGTGCCGCGGCGGCCTGCACCAGTTTGCCCACCGCCACAGAGCCGGTGAACGACACATGCGCGACACCGGGGTGCGCGGCGAGTGCCGCGCCGGCCTCCTCGCCCAGCCCCGGGACGACGTTGACCGCACCGGCCGGCAAGCCGACCTCGGCGGCGAGCTGCGCCAGCGCCAGTGCCGTGAGGCAGGCCTCCTCGGCAGGCTTGAGCACGCAGGCGTTGCCCATCGCCAGCGCCGCGCCGACCGAGCGGCCGAGGATCTGCATCGGGTAGTTCCAGGGCACGATGTGGCCGGTCACGCCGTGCGGCTCGCGCAACGTCAGCACCGTGGTGCCGCGGGCGTAGGGGATGGTCTGGCCCATCACCTTGTCGGCCGCGCCGCCGTAGAACTCGAAATAGCGCGCCATCGCCAGCGCATCGGCGCGCGCCTGCTTCAGCGGCTTGCCGACGTCCATCGCCTCGAGCCGCGCCAGCGCGTCGGCGGCCTCGGTGATGCGGGACGACAAGCGCATCAGCAGCCGGCCGCGCTCGGCGGCCGTGAGACGCCCCCAGTCGCCGTCAAGGGCGGCCTGCGCTGCGGCGACCGCGGCATCGATGTCGGCGGCATTGCCGCGCGCGATCGCGGCCAGCGTGCTGCCGTCGGACGGATTGATCAGCGGCAGCGTCTCGCGCGACGCGCCGGCCTGCCAGCGGCCCGCGACGAACACGCGGTCGGTGGTTTCGAGCAGGGGCAGGGTGGACATCGTCGGCCTCCATGACGAACGACGATGCAGGATACTCCGCCGCGCTCATGCTTTGGTTCCTGCTCAAGCGCCTGGCCACCTTCGCGGCAACCCTTGCCGCGGCGTCTCTCGTCGTCTTCGCCGTGCTGGAGATCCTGCCCGGCAACCCGGCCGAGGTGATGCTCGGCGACAGCGCGACGCCCGAATCGATCGCCGCGCTCGAGGCGCGTCTGGGCCTGGACCGCCCGGCCGCCGCCCGCTACGGGGCCTGGATCGGCGGCCTGCTGCGCGGCGACAGCGCGATGAGCTACGCCTACGACACGCCGACCTTCGAGCTGATCGCCGAGCGCCTGCAGGTCAGCCTGCCGCTGGCGCTGCTGGCGATGGCACTGACCGTGGTGGTCGCGCTGGCCGCCGGCGTCTATGCCGCCGCGCACCACCGCCGCGCCGGCGACGCGGGGGTGATGGTGCTGTCGCAGCTCGGGCTGTCGATCCCGAACTTCTGGCTCGCGATCCTGCTGATCCTGCTGTTCGCGGTGCAACTGCAATGGGTCAGCGCCGGCGGTTTTCCCGGCTGGCGCGAGGACGACGGCGGCGGCCTCGCGGCCGGCTTCGCGGCGCTGCTGCTGCCGGCGCTGTCGCTCGCGGCGGTGCAGGCCGCGATCCTCGCCCGCGTGACGCGCTCGTCGGTGCTCGAAGCGATGCGCGAGGACTACGTGCGCACCGCGCGCGCCAAAGGCCTGTCGCGGCGCCAGGTGCTGTGGCGGCACGTGCTGCGCAACGCGATGATCCCGGTGCTGACGATCATGGGGCTGCAGTTCGCCAACCTCGTCACCGGCGCGATCGTGGTCGAGAACGTGTTCGTGCTGCCGGGCATCGGGCGGCTGGTGTTCCAGGCCATCGCCAACCGTGATTTGGTGCTGGTGCGCGACGTGATCATGCTGCTCGCGGCGGTGGTCGTGCTCGTGAACTTCGTGGTCGACGTGCTGTATGCGGTGGTCGATCCGCGGCTGCGGCGGACTGTGGCATGAAGCGGGCGCCGCAACCGCCGGGCCGCCCCAAGGTTGCGGGCTCCCCCTCGGGGGGGCGGACGCCGTCTCGCGGCGGCCTTAGGGGTCCGTTTCGCCACCCCAGTTTTGCCGCGGGTGCCGCGCTCGTCGCACTGCTCGTGACTGCCGCGCTGCTGTCGCTCGTGTGGAGCCCGTACCCGCCGGCCGATATCGATATCGCTGGCAAGCTCGCGCCGCCCTCGGCGGCGCACTGGCTGGGCACCGACAGCCTGGGTCGCGACATCGCCTCGCAGTTGCTCGTCGGGGCGCAGAACTCGATCGTCGTGGGCATCGTCGCGGTGGGTATCGGGCTGACCTTCGGCGTCGCGCTCGGCTGCCTGGCCGCCGCGCGGCGCGGCTGGATCGAGGAAGCGGTGATGCGCGCGGCCGACTTCACCTTCGCGTTCCCGGCGCTGCTCAC
>JAOUIM010000222.1 GCA_029884035.1 Aquincola sp.
GGCCCTGGATGGCCGGTTCGCTGTTTGCACTGCTCCTCTTCGGGGTCGTCTTGTCGGGCTCTCGCACTGGCCTGGTCGGCCTCGTCGTCCTCGTCGGGTGGGGATTGTTCGACCATCGCTTGTCGCGCCTGTCGCGGGGCCTGCTGATCGCGTCGCCACTAATCTGTGCCGCAAGCTGGTGGCTGCTCGACCTGCTGGCGGCTGCGCAAGGCACGGGCGCACATCTCGGTGCGGCCACGCGCGTGGGCGAAAGTGACCCCTCGGGCGGCCGCTTCGCCATCTGGCGCGACACGCTGGCCCTGATCGCGCAGAACCCGTGGTGGGGGGTCGGCTTCGGCGAGTTCAACTTCGCCTGGTCGCTGACGCCGTTCCCGCACCGCCACCACGCCTTCTTCGACCACACCCACAACCTGCCGCTGCAGTTGATGGTGGAGCTGGGCATCCCGCTCGCGCTGCTGGTGCTCGGGCTGCTGGGCTGGGGTCTGTGGCAGGCGTTCGACCGCACGCGCCGCGTTGAGGGTTTCGAAGGTTCCGCCCTGCGTGCGGCTCTTGTCATGGTGCTGTTGATGGCACTGCACAGCCAGCTCGAGTACCCGCTGTGGTACGCCTATTTCCTGCTGCCGACGGCGTTCGCATGGGGGCTGTGCCTGGGCGCGGGTGAGCAAGCGCCCGTCAACCAGGCCGATGGCAACCGCAGGGCGCGCTGGCCGGTCGCGGCGGGCGTCGCGCTGATGGTGGGCGCCGTGCTGATGCTGGTCGACTACCGCCGCGTGGTCGTGATCTTCGCGCCCGGCGAAGGCGCGGCGCCGCTGGCCGAGCGCATCGCCGACGGGCGGCACAGCTGGTTCTTCGGCCACCATGCCGACTACGCACTCGTCACCACACCCGACGAGCCGGTCACCGAGCCCGGTGCGTTCGACCGCGCGACGCACTACCTGCTCGACACGCGGCTGATGATCGCCTGGGCGCGCTCGCTCGATGCGCAAGGCGACCGCGACCGCGCGCGGCACCTCGCGGCGCGGCTGCGCGAGTTTCGAAATCCAGCGTCGGCGGAGTTCTTCGCACCCTGCGGCGATGCTGCGGTAGACGAGAAGTCATTCCAGTGCGAACCGCCGTCGAAGGCGATGGACTGGCGTGATTTCAGGCCGGCGCGCTGACCCACTCGCCCGACTTCCCGCCCCGCTTCTCCAACAGCCGCACCTCGCCGATCACCATGCCGCGGTCGGCGGCTTTGCACATGTCGTAGATCGTCAGCAGGCCCACTTGGACCGCGGTCAGCGCTTCCATCTCGACGCCGGTCGCGCCCACGGTTTCGGCGGTCACCGTGCAACGCACCCCAGGCAGCGCGGCGTCGAGCTCGAATTCGGCCGCGACCCGCGTCAGCGCCACGGGGTGGCACAGCGGGATCAGCTCGCTGGTGCGCTTGGCGGCCTGGATTGCGGCAATGCGCGCCACGCCGAGCACGTCGCCCTTCTTCGCACCGCCCTGCGCGATCAGGTCGAACGTGGTGCGCAGCATGCGGATCTGCCCCGTGGCCACCGCCACGCGATGGGTCGAGGCCTTGGCGCCCACGTCGACCATGTGGGCCTGCCCCGCAGCATCGAAGTGCGTCAGGGGGGAGGGCGGGGTCGGCGATTTCATGCGTGTTTACGTTGCAGCAACCTGGCCGGTGCATGATAGCCACGCTCCGATGGACACCCGGTTTCCCGCTCGAATGCTGCTGGCCGCTGCGCTGGCCTCGGCACTGCCCGCGCAGGCGCAGCAGCCCCCAAGCGTGCGGCTGCCCGCCCTCGGCGAATCGGCGGCTGAGGAATTCACGCCCGGCACCGAGCGGCGCCTGGGCGACCAGATCATGGCCGAGGTGCGGCGCGATCCGGCCTACTACGACGATCCGCTGCTGCTCGATCACATCCAGTCGATCTGGGATCCGTTGCTGGCCGCGGCACGCAGCCGCGGCAACATCGGAGCCGACCTCGACACCGCGTTCGCCTGGGAGTCGTTCCTCGTTCGCGACCGCTCGGTCAACGCCTTCGCGCTGCCCGGGGGCTACGTCGGGGTTCACCTGGGGCTGATCGCGATGACGACCACGAGCGACGAGCTCGCCTCGGTGCTTTCGCACGAGATGTCGCACGTCACTCAGCGGCACATCGCACGCAGCATCGCCAGCTCGAGCCGGCAGTCGCTCGTCGGCATGGCCGCGCTGCTGCTGGGCATCCTCGCGGCCAGCCGCAGCAACAATGCCAACGCGACGGAAGCGGTCATCGTCGGCAGCCAGGCCGCGATGGTGCAGGGCCAGCTCAACTTTTCGCGCGACATGGAGCGCGAGGCCGACCGCATCGGCTGGGGCGTGTACCAGCAGGCTGGTTTCGCGCCGGTGGGCATGGCGACGATGTTCGAACGCCTGGACCACGCCAACCGCCTGGTCGACAACGGCTCGTTTCCCTATCTTCGCTCCCACCCGCTGACGGTGGACCGCATCGGCGAAGCGCGCGCGCGGCTCGATGCGGTGGCGGGCCCGGTCATGCCGCTGCGCCCCACGCTTGGCCACCTGCTGATGCAGGCGCGTGCCCGCGTCCTGATGGAGCCCGCGGTGCAATCGCTGCGCCGCGCGCAGGCCTTGGACATCAACGGGCTCACCGGCGTCGAGCGCGTGCCAGCGCTGTACGGCAGCGCGGTCGCGTCGCTCGAGCTGCGCGAGCCGATGCGCGCCCAGGCCGCGCTCGATGCGGCGCTTGCGCTGGCGAAGAGCAGCGCGCCAGAAGACGCACGCGCGATGCTGGCGCTCGGGCTGGCGCAGGCGCAGGTTTGGCTGGCGACCGGTCAGCCGGCACGGGCGCAGGCCGCGCTCGATGCCCTGCGCTCGCCCGGCGCCGGCACGAACCGTCCGCTGCTGCTCGCGCGGGCGCAGGCGGCCCTCGACGTGGCACGCGCCGCCGGTGGCGAGGCCGATCCGACTCTGCGCGCCAGCACCGAGGCATTGCAGACCTGGGTGTCCGAACACGCCGGCGACGCCGCTGCATGGTCCGCGCTCGCGCAGGGTGCCAATGTGCTCGGCCTGAAGCTGCGCGCGCTGCGGGCCGAGGCCGAGGCGCAGGCCGCCATCGGCGACCTCAACGGCGCGATCGACCGCCTGCGGGCCGCTCAGCGGCAATCGCGCGCAGCGGCGGGCTCGCCCGATTTCATCGAGGCGTCGATCATCGACGCCCGTCTGCGCGACCTCGCAGCCAAGCGCCGTGCCCAGCTCGCAGAGGCACGGGGCGAAAAGGGTGGTGGCCGCGGCGGCGGCTCGGGCGACGACCGGACGCCCTGAGCGCGCCGTTCACTCGCGCGCGAAAAGGCGCTCCACGGCGACGTCGATCACCATGCCGCACAGGCTGTAGATCAGCGAGCCGATCAGCGCCGCGCCGAACCCGGTCACATTGAAGCCGTCGAGCACGCCAGCCGCAGCCCAGAACATCAGCGCGTTGATGACGAACAGGAACAAGCCGAGCGTGATCAGCGTGACAGGCAGCGTGAGCAGCACGAGCAACGGCCGCACCACGGTGTTGAGCAAGCCCAGCACGAGGGCGGCAATCATTGCTGCGCCGAAGCTGGCGACCGTGACGCCAGGGTAGAGATAGGCCACCAGCAGCAGCGCAGCAGCCAGCAGGAGCCAACGGACGACGAGCTTGAGCATCGCGCCAGCATAGCGGCTTTCCCCCGCCCGGCGTAAGAGGCACAGCGGCCGTCGATACCATTTTCGTCGCCGTAATGGCCTTCAGCGCCTTGACTCGGCGTGGTGATTTCAATCGCGCGAACACGATTCTCGAGAGCAGCGCAGCGGCGCCGAAGGCGCACAGCGCAGCCTCCCAGTGACGCCGCGGCGCGACAAAAGCAGCGCGCCAGAGCGAAGAAAGAGCATCTACAGAGGGAAAAACGCTTTATTTCCCTCTGAACACGCATTACTATTCGCGCCGCACGGTGGTTGATGAGAAAGAGGGCTCATGCGGCACTCTCCCGCCTCCGGCACATCAACAACACTTTGATGGAGAGATCAGAAATGGCAACTGCGAAGAAGGCGGCCAAGAAGGCCGCGAAGAAGGCACCGGCGAAGAAGGCGACGAAGCCTCCGGTGAAGAAGCCGGCCAAGAAGGCCCCCGCCAAGAAGGCGCCGGCAAAGAAGGCCCCGGCAAAGAAGGCCGCAAAGAAGAAGGCCGCCCCCGCCAAGAAGCGCACCCCGAACGCCGCGTTCATGAAGCCGATGACCCCGTCGGCAGCGCTGGCCGCGATCATCGGCGACAAGGCGATGCCGCGCACCGAGGTGACGAAGAGGGTGTGGGAGTACATCAAGAAGAACAAGCTGCAGGACGCGGTCAACCGCCGGATGATCAATGCCGACGCCAAGCTGAAGGAAATCTTCAAGAAGGCCCAGGCATCGATGTTCGAGATGACCAAGATGATCAACGCGCACCTGAAGTAAGGCGCGCGGTCCTGATCGAAGAAGCCGGCCCTCGGGCCGGCTTTTTTCTTGGCCGGCCCACTGCTGATGCCGCCAGCTCTTCGCTCGCCCTGCCCTACGTCGGGTCGGGCAGCCCGAACAGCGCGGCGCCGTTGTCCCAGGCGATCCGTCGCGCCGCGGCAGGCGGCAATTCGCCGAGCCAGCGGCGCGCCTCGTCCATCAGCGCCTCGTAGTCCTGCCAGCGCGCATTGATCCAGGTGTCCGAGCCGACCAGGAAGCGTTCGGGCATCGCAAGGAAAGTCTCCCGCCAGGCCGACGCCAGCCGCCCGCCTTCGGTGAGTCCGGGACGGTAAGAGAGCTCGCCCAGCACCGAAGGATGGACGCGCATCAATTCGCGCACGCGGGCCACCGGCGTGCCGCCGATGCCGGTGTGGGCCCAGATCAGCTTCGTCCCGGGCGCATGCGCCATCAGCTTTTCGACCGCAACCTCGTCGCAGTGCGCCAATACGGCGAGGCCACGCTCGCGCGCCAGCTTCATCAGTTTGGCCGCCACCGGCCCATCGGCGTTGGCGCTGTCGTAGAGGTGGAATTCGCCGAGGCCGCGAAAGGGGCCGGCCGGCGTGCCGCGTGCGAGTTCGGCCAGCACCATCTGGTGGATCGACTCGTCGGCGAACCAGCCGCTGTAGTCGGCACGGTTTCGGTACAGGCGCACGAAAGGCACCACCGTCACGCCGGCGGCGCGCGCGGCCTCAAGCGCGCCGGCCAATGCCAGCGTGCCGTCGTTCGGGCGGCTATTCGCGACGATCGCGCGCACCCCGCTTCGCTTCATGCGGCCCAGCACGTCGGCGAGCGGGTGCGGGCTCTGCGCCTCGTCGTTGTAGTGCAGGTGGGCGTCGAAGAGCGGGCCTTCGTAGCGCGTCGCCGCGCGAAGCGGAGCCCCAGCGCCGAGAACCCCCACGGCACTCAGCAACAGGCCGCGGCGCCGCACGCCGGCGGCGCGGACCCGCGGACGCCGCGGATCCAGCTCCGCCGGTCCGCTGGCGGCGCCCCCTTGACGGGGAGCGCCACAGGCGCTGCGGGGGTGCGTCACAGCCTTCGGTCGACGAAGTCCAGTCGGTCCTGGCCCCAGAAGATCTCGCCGTCGATCACGTAGCTGGGTGCGCCGAACACGCCGGCCTCGATCGCGCGCTGCGTATTCGCGTCGTAGCGCTCGGCCACCGCCTGCGATTGCGCGTCCTCGATCCGGCGCGCCGGCAGCTCACGCTCCTTCAACAGGGCAGCCAGCACGGCTTCATCGGCAATGTTGCGCTCCTCGACCCACACCGCGCGCAGCACCGCGTCGGTGATGTGCATCGCGGCGTGGGTGCCATCCTGCTGGTCAACCGCGATGATCAGCTTGGCCGCGTCGTCGCCCGACACCGGAAAGTACTTGGGCTGGAGATTCAGCGGTGCGTGCAGGTAGTCGGCGAAGCGCTTCAGCTCGACCAGCCGGTAGGCCTGACGCTGCGGCGCGCGCTTGCCCAGCGGCAGTCCGCCGGAGATCGGGAACACCTTGCCGCCCAAGTCGACAGGCAGCACCTCGATGGCTGCGCCATGCTTGCGTGCGATATCCCAGAAGCGCAGGTGGCCGAGGTAGGTCCACGGCGATTGGGGGGCAAAGTAGTACTGGACGGTCGTCGCCATGGGGTGCGTCTCCTCTGCAAGGCCCGAACGGTAGCCGAACTGGTTCAATTGTGCTGGCGCGCCAGTGTCGGCGCGAGGAAGCGTCCGGTATGACTGCCGGCATGCGCCGCGACCTGCTCGGGGGTGCCGGCCACCACCACCTGCCCGCCACCGCCGCCGCCCTCGGGGCCCATGTCGATCAGCCAGTCGGCGGTCTTGATGACATCCAGGTTGTGCTCGATC
>JAOUIM010000223.1 GCA_029884035.1 Aquincola sp.
CGCTCTTCCGATCTAGCGCCCACTTCAGCCTCGTGTTGCCGATGTCGATGGCGAGAAAACTCATCGTGCGGCCGCGGCCCCAGGCATCGCCGCGCACGTCCGGCGTTGGCGTGCCGCGATCATTCGCTGTGCAGCCGCGACGGGATGGGCAGCGTGAGCAGGTGCCGCACGTGGCGCAAGGTCTGGGCGGCGATGACGCGGCGATGCGGCTTCTTCAGCCGCTGCTCCACCTCGTCGAGCAGTGCGGCGAGCGCCTCGCGCGTGGCAGCCCGCTTGAGCTTGATGATGGTCAGCGCGCCGGCCAGTGGCGCCTCGCTGCGCACTGCGCGCACGAGCAGGGCGCGTGCCTCGTTCAGCGGTACGTCGCCGCGGGGCAGCGCCTCGCCGTCCAGCGCCGCCCAGTTCGAATCGCCCTGCAGCGACTGCGACGAGGGCAGCACGGACGAGTCGCCCATGACTTCGCCCAGCCCCGGCGCGGCCACCAGGCCCAGCGAGACGAGTTCTGCAAACGCCGTCCCGCCCGCGCCGGCCTGCTCGGCCAGCGTCAGGATTTCCTCGACATTGCGCCGTCCGTCGATCAGGAACAGCACGGTGCGCTGCCGCCGCGTGAGCGGGCGCTCGCGCGCACTCAATTCGGCCTGTCCCTCGGCGGTGCGGCGCGGCACGTGGCGCCGTGCACTGTCGACGAAGGTGGGAGTCGCCATGGGTGCGATTGTGCAGAAATCCGCCCGCCGAACGCGGCGCCGCATTGCGCGTGCGGGCAAACCACGAGCCGGCGTGTGTCGCCCGGCCGGACCGCGTGGTGGCATCATGCGCAATTGACGTTAACGTAAACGTCAATTCGAGGCGCCCATGACCCAGCTTTCCGCCGACTACCAGGCCCTGGCGGCTTACCGCCCCAAGCACAAGGTGCGCTTCGTCACCGCCGCGGGCCTGTTCGATGGCCACGACGCGGCGATCAACATCATGCGGCGCATCCTGATGGGCATGGGCGCGGAAGTCATCCACCTCGGCCACAACCGTTCGGTCGACGAGGTGGTGACCGCAGCCCTGCAGGAGGACGCGCAGGGCATCGCGGTGTCCAGCTACCAGGGCGGCCATGTCGAGTACTTCAAGTACATGGTCGAACTGCTGCGCCAGCGCGGCGGCGGCAACATCCAGGTATTCGGCGGCGGCGGCGGCGTCATCGTGCCGGCCGAGATCCGCGACCTCGCCGCGCATGGCGTGCGCATCTACAGCCCCGAGGACGGTCAGCGCATGGGCCTGCAGGGGATGATCGGCGAGATGGTGATGCGCTGCGACGTCGCCGCGGGCCAGCCGCCGGCGTCGCTGGCTGCGGTCGCCGGTCACGGCGAAGCGGCGTGGCGTGCGCTGGCGCAGCTGATCACCGCGCTCGAAGCCGGCAGCGTCGACGCCAAGTTCAAGGCTGCGCTGCACGACGCCGCCAAGGCGTCCAAGGCGCCGGTGCTCGGGGTCACCGGCACCGGCGGCGCGGGCAAGTCCAGCCTGACCGACGAGCTGATCCGCCGCCTGCGGCTGGACCAGGACGATTCGCTGCACATCGCGGTGATCTCGATCGACCCCTCACGGCGCAAGAGCGGCGGCGCGCTGCTCGGCGACCGCATCCGCATGAACGCGATCGGCCCCTGGTCGAGTGGCCCGCGCGTCTACATGCGCAGCCTCGCCACCCGCGAGGCCGGCAGCGAGATCAGCGCGGCATTGCCCGACGTGGTGGCTGCCTGCAAGGTCGCGCGCTTCGACCTCGTGATCGTCGAGACGAGCGGGATCGGTCAGGGCGATGCGGCGATCGTCCCGCACGTGGACGTCCCGCTTTACGTGATGACGCCCGAGTACGGCGCCGCCAGCCAGCTCGAGAAGATCGACATGCTCGACTTCGCGGCGTTCGTGGCGATCAACAAGTTCGACCGAAAAGGGGCCGCCGACGCGCTGCGCGACGTGGCCAAGCAGGTCCAGCGCAACCGCGAAGCGTTCAAGCAGATGCCCGACGAGATGCCGGTGTTCGGCACCATGGCCAGCCGCTTCAACGACGACGGCGTGACCGCGCTGTACCACGCGCTCAAGCCCGCGCTCGCTGCCAAGGGCCTGCCGTTGAAGGGTAGGCGCCTGCCCGCGGTGGCCACCCGCCACAGCACGCACCAGGTGCCGATCGTGCCGCCTTCGCGCGTGCGCTACCTCGCCGACATCGCCGACACCGTGCGCACCTACAAGCGGCGCGCGTGCGAGCAGGCCGCGATCGCACGCGAGGCGCAGCAATTGCGCGCGGCAGCGCGCATGCTGGCCGAGTCCAAGCCCGACAAGCCACGCGCGGCCGAGGCTGCCATCGCCCTGGCTGGCGAGCGCGAGGCGCGGCTCGATGCGCGCAACAGGAAGCTGCTCGCGATGTGGCCCGACATGAAGAAGGCCTACGCCGGCGATGAATACGTCGTGAAGATCCGCGACCGGGAAATCCGCACCGCGCTGACGCACACCACGCTCGCGGGCCAGAAGATCCGCAAGGTCGTGTTGCCCGGCTACGAGTGCCACGGCGAACTGCTCCGCTGGCTGCTGCTCGAGAACGTGCCGGGCAGCTTTCCGTACACCGCCGGCGTGTTCGCGTTCAAGCGTGAGGGCGAGGATCCGACGCGCATGTTTGCCGGGGAAGGCGACGCCTTCCGCACCAATCGGCGTTTCAAGGTCGTCAGCGAGGGCATGCCGGCCAAGCGCCTGTCGACCGCCTTCGACTCGGTCACGCTCTACGGCGCCGACCCCGATCCGCGGCCGGACATCTACGGCAAGGTCGGCAACTCGGGCGTGTCGATCGCCACGCTCGACGACCTCAAGGTGCTGTACTCGGGCTTCGACCTCACGAATCCGGCCACCAGCGTGAGCATGACGATCAACGGCCCGGCGCCGACGATCCTGGCGATGTTCATGAACGCCGCGATCGACCAGAACCTCGACAAGTTCCGCGCCGACAACCGCAGGGAACCCACCGACACCGAGGCCGCCAAGATCCGCGAGTGGACCCTGGCCAACGTGCGCGGCACGGTGCAGGCCGACATCCTGAAGGAAGACCAGGGCCAGAACACTTGCATCTTCTCGACCGAGTTCAGCCTGAAGGTGATGGGCGACATCGCCGAGTACTTCGTCCACCACGACGTGCGCAACTTCTACTCGGTGAGCATCAGCGGCTACCACATCGCCGAAGCGGGGGCCAATCCGATCTCGCAACTCGCGTTCACGCTGTCCAACGGCTTCACCTTCGTCGAGGCGTACCTGGCGCGCGGCATGCACATCGACGACTTTGCGCCCAACCTGTCGTTCTTCTTTTCCAACGGCATGGACCCGGAGTACACCGTGATGGGCCGCGTGGCGCGCCGCATCTGGGCCACCGCGATGCGCGACCGCTACGGCGCCAACGAGCGATCCCAGAAGCTCAAGTACCACATCCAGACCAGCGGCCGCTCGCTGCACGCGCAGGAGATCGCCTTCAACGACATCCGCACCACGCTGCAGGCGCTGATCGCGGTCTACGACAACTGCAACTCGCTGCACACCAACGCCTACGACGAGGCGATCACCACGCCCACCGAGGAGAGCGTGCGCCGCGCGATGGCGATCCAGCTGATCATCAACCGCGAGTGGGGTCTGGCCAAGAACGAGAACCCCAACCAGGGCGCGTTCGTGATCGACGAGCTGACCGAGCTGGTCGAGGAGGCCGTACTGGCCGAGTTCGAGCGCATCGCCGAACGCGGCGGCGTGCTCGGAGCGATGGAAACCGGCTACCAGCGCGGCAAGATCCAGGAAGAGTCGATGCACTACGAGATGCGCAAGCACACCGGCGAGTACCCGATCATCGGCGTCAACACCTTCCGCAACCCGCACGGCGATCCGGTGCCCGATCACATCGAGCTCGCACGGTCGACCGAGGAGGAGAAGCAGTCGCAGCTGAAACGCCTGGCCGACTTCCATTCGCGGCATGCGGACGAGGCGCCGGCGATGCTCAAGCGCCTGCAGCAGGCCGTGATCGACAACCGCAACGTCTTCGAGGTGCTGATGGACGCGGTGCGCGTGTGCAGCCTCGGTCAGATCACCAACGCCCTGTTCGAGGTCGGCGGGCAGTATCGGCGCAGCATGTGATGGCAGCCCTGACCTATGCCGAGTTCGAGGCTGCGGCGCGTGCCGAGGGTTTCGACGAAGTGCTCGTGCGCGAATGGAATCCGGCGCTCGTGCTGGAAACCCATCGCCACGCCTTCGCGGTGAGGGCGCATGTGGCGCGCGGCGAATTCTGGCTGACCGAGGGCACGCAGGTGCGCCATCTTCGTGCAGGCGAGGGTTTCGAGCTGGCCCGCGACGTGCCGCATGCCGAGCGCTACGGCGCCGAGGGCGCCACGGTCTGGGTGGCGCGCCGCCATGCTCCCTGAACGCTCAGCGAGGCCCACGCAGCGCGGCCACTCGGATCGCGTGAGGCATTTCGCGCGGGATTGATCCGAGGCCCGTCGCGCGCGAAGGTGCTGCCGATAATGGCTGCATGAGCGGGCCTCCAGGCAGCGGTTCAAGGGCAGGCGAAGCGCTACGGCTCGCGCGGCGCTCTTGGCAGTTGCTGCACGTCGATTCGGCGCTGGCCATCGCGCTGGCCGACCGTGCGCTGGCCAGCGCCCTCGCGCGCGGCGATGCGACCGGCGAGGGATGGGCCCGCCTGGCCCGCGGCTTCCATCTGCTGTACTTCGCGCGGCCGCGCCACGCCGCACCCGAGCTGAGGGCCGCGCAGCGCCTGTTCGACAGCGCGGGCGACCGTGCGGGGCAGATCCTCGCGCGCACCGGCCTTGCGCGCGGGTTGTGGCGCGAGGGGCGCTTCGACGAGGCGCTCGAGTTCGTGCTCGCGCTGCGTGACGAGGGCATGGCCGTGCTGCGCCACGACCAGCGGGGCCTGCTGCTCAACACGATCGCGGGCTGCTACTCGGCGCGCAACCAGTCCGAGCAGGCCTTTGCCTACATGTACCAGGCGCTGCGCGACGCACCGCCGGCGCGGGGCCATGGCTATGACGCGGTGCTGCATTGCAACCTCGCCCACGAGCTGCTGCAGCTGGGCGACTACCACGAGGCGCTCAAGCATGTCGAGGCGGGCCTGGCGCGCTTCGACGCCGCCAAGAACCCGCGGCTGGCCAGCGTGCTCTACATCAATCGCGTCATCTGCCTGACCGAACTCGACCGTGCCGCCGAGGCGTTGCCCGACATCGACCGCGTGTGCTCGATCCCGGCCGATGCGAGCGGCCGCGGCACCTTGAATCCCCACTTCGAGACGTTGGCCATCGCGGCTCTGCGCGCCGGCGACACGGTGCTGGGGCGTGCCCTGGTGGGTCGCGCCCGCGTCGCCGAGCGCGAAGCGATCCTCGAGGAGGCGATCGAGCAGTCGATCGCCGAGGCGCTGCTGGCGTCGGCCGAGGGCCGCTGCGAGGAAGCGGCCCGCACGCTTGCCGAGGCGAGCGACCGCGTGGCCACCGGCGACACGACCGGCCTGAGCCTGCGCGTGCGCTGCATCCTCGCCCACGCGCATTCCCTGGCGCTGGAAGCGGTGGGCGACACCGCCGGTGCGCTGGCCGCACTGCGCACCTGGCAGCGCCTGACGCAGGAGCGTTCGCTGCTCGCCTCGCGCGCGCACTACCAGGCAGCGGCCTTGCAGACCGAACTGCTGATGCTGCAGCACAAGCTCGACGAGAAGGATGCGCAGCGCCGCGCCACCGAGCGTGCCCGCATCGAACTGGAGGCGAGCAACAGCGCGCTGTCGCAGAAGATGCGGGAGGTGCAGGCGCTGCAGGCTGCGCTGCGCCAGCAGGCTACGCGCGACGAGCTGACGGGCCTGTTCAACCGCCGCCACCTCAACGACACGCTGCCCGCGATGTGGGCGATGGCGCGACGCGACGATCGGCCGCTGGCCGCGGCGATCATCGACCTCGACCACTTCAAGGTCGTCAACGACGGGCAGGGTCACGACGCCGGCGACCGCCTGCTCGCGGCGTTTGGGCGCCTGCTGGCCGCCAGCCTGCGCAAGAGCGACGTCGCGTGCCGCTACGGCGGTGAGGAGTTCTGCGTGCTGATGCCGGACACCGACGCCGCGGCAGCGGGGCGCAAGATTGCCGCGCTGCTCAGGCGCTGGCGGATCGAATCGCTGCTGCTCGGCGCCGAGGGCAGTGCGGGCACGAGCTTCTCGGCGGGCGTTGCCGATTCCCGCCAATCGCTTTCCACGCCGCACGAGTTGCTCAAGTGCGCCGACGAC
>JAOUIM010000224.1 GCA_029884035.1 Aquincola sp.
GGCGTGAGCAGGGGATAGGTGATCTTGACGAACATCTGCCAGCGCGTCGCGCCGTCGAGCGTGGCCGCCTCGTACAGCGACGGCGGTACCGTCTGCAGGCCGGCGAGCAGCGAGATCGCGATGAAGGGCACGCCGCGCCAGACATTGGCGAAGATCACCGAGAAACGCGAATTCCAGACGTCGCCGAGGAAGTTGATGTTCTCCGTGATCAGGCCCGCCTTCTTCAGCGACCACGAGATCACCGAGAACTGCGGATCGAAGATCCACCAGAAAGCGATCGCCGACAGCACGGTCGGCACGATGAAGGGGATCAGCACCACCGCCCGGATGATGGCCTTGAACGGCAGCCTCTCGTTCAGCAAAATGGCCAGGTACAGACCGACCGCGAACTTGATCGCGCTGGCCACCACGGTGTAGAAGATCGTGAAGAACACCGCCGTCTGGAACTTGCTGTCGCCGATGATCCACTCGTAGTTCTCGAGGCCGACGAACTTGCCGGGGGTGCCGATCCTGGCGTCGGTGAACGACAGCCAGACGCCCAGGCCGAGCGGATAGACGAGAAACAGGAGCAGGAACGCTGCCGCGGGCAGCATGAACAGCAGCCCGAGGAAGTTGCGGTTGTTGAAGAGGCGTTCCATTCAGCGCGCGAGGGGGCAGCGACCGCGGCGCTGGAACGCCGCAGCCGCTGCGTGACCCTCATCGATAGATGCGCTTGGCCTGGCGCTCGGCCACGGCGATCGCATCCTTGATCGTCGCGCGCCCGGTGCACACCGACGCCACCATGTCGAGCATGACGAAGTCGGCCAGCGCGCCGGCGGCCTTTTCGCCCACCGAGCCCAGGCCCCCCGCGGTCAGCGTGCGCCGGCTCGCGTCCTTCAACATCGACAGCTTCGGGTCGGTCCGCCACACCGGGTTGGCGTCGTAGGCGTTCAACGGGTGTGTCAGGTAGGCCACCGCCTCTTCGAGCCACTTGTTGTAGTTCTCGGCCTCGAGCATGAAGGCCATGAAGGCCTTGCAGGCGTTGGGCACCTTCGAGTACTTCATGATCATCAGCGGGTAGGCGATGTGGAACTCGGTGGGCTTGCCCACCGGGCCGATCGGCCACAGCGAATGATTCATGTCATCCATGATCTCCTTCATCTTCGCGTCGCCCTTGGCTGCGCCCGCCTTCGCGGCCGCGTAGATCGACACCCCGTTGTTGGTCAGCGAGATCTCGCCGGACAGGAAGGCCTTGTTGTTGAAGGCGTCGTTCCAGCTCGCAGTGCCGGGCACGAAGGTGTCGGACAGGGCCTTGGCGTACTCGAGCCCCTTGACCGTCTCGGGCGAGTTGATGATGACGTTGTCCTTGGCATCGACCAGGTTCGCGCCCTGTGACCACAGCGCCCAGTGCACCCAGGCATTGCCGTCGCCCGATGCGCGGCCGAGCGCGAAGCCGCCCGGCGTGCTCTTTTCCTTGAGCGCCTTCATCAGCTCGAGGAAGCCCGCGGTGTCCTTCGGGATCTCCTTGAAGCCCGCCTTCTCGATCATGCTCTGGCGGTAGTTGATGACGTTGCCGTTGTAGGCCACCGGGATGCAGATCCACTTACCTCCCGGGCCCTTGCCGTAGGTCTGTGCGGTATCGACCCAGCCGCCGTACTTCTTGCCAAGGTAATTGGCGACGTCGGTGACATCGGCGACCTTGGTCGGGAACAGGTGGGGCAGCGAGTACAGGCCCCAGAACATGTCCGGACCCTGGTTGGTGTTGGCGGCCACGCTGGCCTTGGGCTGGACGTCATCGAGCGACTCGTTGATCACCTTCACCTCGACGCCGGTCGCCTTCGTGAAGTTGGCCACCAGCACCATGAAGGCGTCTTCCTCGGCCTGCACGAAGCGCTTCCACCGCAGCAACTGGATCGAGGCACCCTTCTCGGGCTTGAACGGGGAGGCCTGGGCCCAGGCCTGCGCCCACAGCGCGAGGTTGGCGGCGCTCGCCCCGGCCAGCACGGCGCCGGTCTTCAGGACGTTGCGACGGGTGAAGTTGCTCTGTGTCATGTCCACGGTCTCCTGTTGTGGTTGAACCCAGCGCCCACCGGTCAGATCCGCTGGCCGCTGGTTGCGTCGAACAGATGCGCGACCGGCGCACGCGGTTTCAGTCGTATCTTCTGGCCCGGGGCGAATGCATGACGCTCGCGGAAGATTGCGATCACTTCCTGCTCGCCGAGCCGTGCGACCAGTTGCGTCTCGCTGCCGGTGGGCTCGATCACCACCACCTCGGCTTCGAACCCGTCTTCCGCCAGGTCCAGGTGCTCGGGCCGGATGCCATAGACCAGCGCGCGGCCGTCATTGGCCGCCTGCGCGCCCGCCAGCGGCAGGCGCGCTCCGTTGCTGACCACGACCGCGCCATCCTTCTGCGTGCCGTCGAGGAAGTTCATCGCCGGCGACCCGATGAAGCCGGCGACGAAGCGGTTCGAGGGGTGGTCGTAGAGGTCGAGCGGCGAGCCGACCTGCTCGACGCGACCGTCGTGCATCACGACGATCTGGTCGGCCATCGTCATCGCCTCGATCTGGTCGTGCGTGACATACACCGACGTCGTCTTCAGGCGCTGGTGCAGCTCCTTGATCTCGGTGCGCATCGCCACACGCAGCTTGGCGTCGAGGTTCGACAGCGGCTCGTCGAACAGGAAGACCTGAGGGTCGCGCACGATGCAGCGGCCCATCGCGACCCGCTGGCGCTGACCGCCCGAGAGCTGGCGCGGGAACCGGTCGAGCAGCGGGCTCAGGCCCAGGATCGACGCGGCCTTGCCGACCCGCTCGTCGATGAAGGCCTTGCCCTTCTTCGCCAGCGTGAGCGAGAAGGCCATGTTGTCGCGCACGGTCATGTGCGGATACAGCGCGTAGTTCTGGAACACCATCGCGATGTCGCGCTGCTTGGGCGGCACTTGGTTGACGACCTTGCCGCCGATCGCGATCTCGCCGTCGCTGATGTTCTCCAGCCCGGCCACCATGCGCAGCAGCGTGCTCTTGCCGCAGCCCGAGGGGCCTACCAGCACGGTGAACGAGCCATCGGGGATCTCGATCGACACGCCGTGCAGCACCTGCGCTTCGCCGAAGCGCTTCTTCACCGAGCGGATGCTGACATGAGCCATCGTGGAGGGAGCGCTTTCGTCGAGATCCGGATTGCAGGGCCGAGGATCGAAGTTGTATGATGACCTGATCACCATGTCAATCGTGATTTCCCAAAGTCCCGAAAAACCCCTGGTGGCGCCAGGGCTGCGCCTGCAGACGGCGCGGCTGTCGGACCGGCTGGCCGCGCTGATCGAGGCGCAGATCGATGGCGGTGCGCTCGCGACGGGCGACCGCCTGCCCACCGAGCAGCAGCTCGCCGCCGCACACGGCGTGTCGCGTACGGTGGTGCGCGAGGCGGTGCACCAGCTCAAGTCGCAGGGCCTGGTGCGCTCGCGCCAGGGCTCGGGTGTTTACGTCACCGAGCCACCGGCGCATCGTGCGCTGGCGTTCGACCCGAAACTGCTCGAGTCGATGGACGCGGTGGTGCAGATGGTCGAGCTGCGGCGCGTGATGGAAGGCGAGATGGCCGCGCTGGCGGCGCAGCGCGCGACGCGCTCGCAGCAAGCCGCGCTCAAGCGCGCCTTGCTCGCGATCGATCACGCCACCGAGCGTGGCGAGCTGGGGGTCGACGAGGACCTGGCGTTCCACCGCATGATCGGCGAGGCGACCGGCAATCCGCAGTTCGTGCGCATGCTGGGCATCCTCGAGGCCTATCTGCGCGATGCAATGACGGTCACCAAAGGCCACGAGTCCAAGCGCGCCGACTTCATGGCCCAGGTGCGGCGCGAGCACCGCGCGATCGTGGTGGCGATCCTGGCCGGCAATGCCAAGGCGGCGCGCGCGGCAGCGATCGAGCATCACCTCAACGGAGAGCGCCGCCTCATCGTGGCCGGCGTGATCCGCCCATCGCGTGTCAAGCGCCGCTGAATGATCACCGAGGAGCCACCGATGCCACACCCTGCCATTTGCTGGGCGAGGTCCGCCGCCTGGGGGCCCGCATGAAACTGCTCATCACCGGGGGTGCCGGCTTCATCGGTGCGCGGCTCGCACGCACGCTGCTTGCGCGCGGCACGCTCGCGGGCCGCCCGATCGACCGCCTGGTGCTTGCCGACCAGTTTGCGCCGCCTTCGGACCTGCTGGCCGACGTGCGTGTCCGCGGCCTCACCGGCGCGCTGCTCGACCATGGCGCGGGCATCGCAGCGGCGCGCTTCGACGGCGTGTTCCACCTCGCATCGGCGGTCAGCGGCGAGTGCGAGCTCGACTTCGATCTCGGCATGCGATCCAACCTCGATTCGACGCGTACGCTGCTCGATGCACTGCGCGCCGCGGGCAACATGCCCCGGGTCGTGTTCTCGAGCTCGGTCGCGGTATTCGGGCCGGACCCGGGCAAGCCCTTGCCGCCCGTCGTCGCCGACGACACGCTGCCGGCGCCGCAGACCTCCTACGGCACCCAGAAACTGATGTGCGAGGTCCTGATCGCCGACATGACGCGCAAGGGCTTCATCGACGGGCGCAGCGCGCGCCTGATGACGGTGACCGTGCGGCCGGGCAGGCCCAATGCGGCGGCCTCTTCGTTCTTCAGCGGGGTGATCCGCGAGCCACTGGCGGGTGCCGAGGCGATCTGCCCCGTCGACGCCGCCGTGTCGCACCCGGTGTCGTCGCCCGCACGCACGATCGAGGCGCTGATCCGCGTCTACGAGGCCAGCCGCGACGAGTTGAACGGCCGCCTCGCCCTCAACCTGCCCTCACTCAACGTCACGGTGCAACAGATGCTCGACGCGCTCGCGGCGGTCGCCGGCCCGCAGGTGCGCGCGCTCGTGAAGTTCCAGCGCGACGAGCGCATCGCGGGCATCGTGGCCAACTGGCCCAAGGGAGCGAGCGCGGCGCGCGCGTCCGCACTCGGCCTGATGCCCGACAGCTCGTTCGAAGACATCATCCGCCAGTACATCGCCGACTGCCGCGCGCAGCCGGATGCGCACCTCACCCTCAAAGGACTCACCCGTTGAACCAGATCGACTTGAAAGGGTGCATCGCCGTCGTGACCGGCGGTGCCCAGGGCATCGGCTTCGCAGTGGCCGAGCGTTTCGTGGCCTCCGGCGCGAAAGTCATGCTGTGGGACGTCGACGCCCCGTTACTGGCCCAGGCGCAGACGCGACTCGGCACGGCAGCCAGCGCAGCGCAGGTCGAGCTGACCGACGAGCGTGCCGTGAACGCGGCCACGCAGGCCGTGCTCGAGGCCCAGGGACGCATCGACATCCTCGTCAACAACGCCGGCATCACCGGGGGCAACGCGCCGACCTGGGAGCTCGAGCCCGGCGCCTGGCGGCGCACGATCGACGTCAACCTCGTCGCGCCGTACCTGACCTGCCATGCCATCGTGCCGGCCATGATCAAGGCCGGCTACGGTCGCATCGTCAATGTCGCGTCGGTCGCGGGCAAGGAGGGCAATCCGAACGCGAGCCACTACAGCGCGAGCAAGGCAGGCCTGATCGCATTGACGAAGTCGCTGGCCAAGGAGCTCGCGACGAAGGGCATCCTGGTCAATGCGGTGTCGCCCGCGGCGGCGCGAACGGCGATCTTCGACCAGATGACGCAGCAGCACATCGACTACATGCTGGCCAAGATTCCGATGGGCCGCTTCGTCGAGCCGCGCGAGATCGCCGCGGCTATTGCGTGGCTCGCCAGCGAAGACTGCTCGTTCACCACCGGCTCGGTGCTCGACCTGTCGGGCGGGCGCGCGACGTACTGAGTGCCGCGCTGGGGGCGCTCACACGCTGAGTTGCGCCCACTGATCGAGCAGCGCCTCGTACTCGAGCCGGGTTTCGGCATAGACACGGGCGTACTCGACGGTCGCGCAACCCCCGCTGCCTCGCACCATCGCCCGGCCCGCGTCGTCTGACAAGCGCCGCGACAGGTCGCGCAATTCGCGCGTGCGCGCATGCGCGGGCAACTGGCGCACCACCGCTTGCCAGTCACGCCCGGGCACAGCCACGCGCGGGCACAGCTTGTCGAGCGAACTCATCAGGTCGGCGTGGAACATCAGGTCGCCCATCAATGCGCCCACGCGGTCGTCGTCGGGGTCCACCGCCCCGGCATGCGCGAGCTGACACGCCATGGCCAAGCCCAGCGCGGCGGTCAGACGGAGCCAACGGTTCACTGAGCGGCGGGGGGAGGGGCAGTGCATGAAGGCCAGACACACAACTTGTTACGCCCGCAGTCTAT
>JAOUIM010000225.1 GCA_029884035.1 Aquincola sp.
GTCTTGAATTGCCGTCGACGCCAGGGGCCTCGGCGCACTGGCGATCAGGCCCGGCCAGCCGTCTGCGGCCGATCTTTCGCGACCGCCGGCGAGCAACCGTTCTCGCTGGAACGAACCCGAATCCGAATCAGGCGCCGGCCTCGGCGTTCGCCTTCTGGTCGAGTCGACGCAGCCGGGGCGCGACGATGAGGGCAGTGCCGTACAGCGCCAACGCGATGAACAGGGTCGCGGGCCGCGAATGCTTGAAGTCCTGCGTCACCAGCTTGAGCCCGATGCCGACCAGCAGCGGGTAGACGAGCCAACCCCACTCGCGGAACCGGATCCGACCCCCGATCCACGCGATCACGAGCGTGGCCATTGAGAGCACGCCGGTGCTCACCGTCGCGAGCACGCCCGGATCGACACTGCGATCGGCCTGTGTACCGGCCAGCGGGGCGATCAGGCCGATCAGGCTGCCGGCGGCGAGCCAGACCAGGACGATCGTGATCACGAAGCGCGTGCCGACCGCGACTTCGTCGCCGCTCGACAGCGATCGCCTCGCGGCAAGTGCTGCACACAGCACGGTGGCGGCGAGCACAAGCAGCATCACGGCGCCGGGCACGCGCCACGGACCTTCGGCGCCGGCCACCAGCGTGCGCAGGCCGTAGCCGAGCGCACCGGAGACGATGCCGGCCGCGACGAGGTAGACCGCACCGTGCAGCAGCATGAACAGTCTTCCCAGCCGCGACCACAGGCCGGCACCCAGCACGCCGAAGCAGGCGAACACAGCGCCCAGCCACACCGAATCGACCGCGATCGTGAAGCCGGCCAGCACCAGCACGAGCGCCAGTGTCGTGTAGAAGTAGAAGTTCAATGCGCCTTCGGCTCGCCTCTCGACGACCGCGGTGGCCACGCCGTAGCACGTCGCGCCGACGAGCAGGGCGGCCACGCCGAGCACCGCGGGAACGGCATGGGCAGCCTGCCACATGAAAACGGCGCCGCCCAGACTGACCGCCAGCACCGCGACGGTCTGCACCACCTCGAATCGACTCACGTCGCGACCGCGAACCAGGGTGCGGTACGCGATGCTCCCGAAGTAGCCGACGAACAGCAGCAGCTGCAGCAGCATGGCGGCCTGCGGCGTGTCGCGGGGCTCGGCCGCGAACGCGCGCAAGGTCACTCCGGCAACGGCGATGTCGGCGGCCACGGCGGCCAGCCAGCGCGCACCCCACCAATCGACCGCATAGCTCAGCCACAGGGTCGCCACGCCGAGGGCGATGAGGTACAGGGCGAAAGGCACGACGACGCCGGTCTTGATGAGCAGCGCCGCGCTGACCGGCAGCGCCCCGATGACGGTGATCCAGGCGAGTGCGCGCAGGCGTCGACGCCAGGCGACGAACAACAGTCCTGCACTCAGGGCCGAGACGGCCAGAGCGCCAGTCAGACCGGTCAGCACATTGAAGCGCGTGGTCGCCTCGACCGACAACGGGAACGCAACCAGGGCGGCCGCCAGCGCGTGGAACACCGCATTCGGTTCCTGTCCACGGCCGCCGGCAAGGTGGCTCATGACCAGCCACACGGCCGCGTACGCGAAAGCCAGGCCGATACCGACCGGTACCGCGAGCGCGCCGGCATCGGTCATCGCGCGCAGGAAGAATCCGCCGGCGAGCACGAGCAGCAGCCGCCCGACATGCGACAGCATCGTGATCGGGTCGTACGGATCCTTCTTGGGCGTGCGGGCGGGCCGCGCGTTCGGCGGGGCCGCCGCGGGGCCCTGCGCAAGGGAGTCGACCACGGCGCCGGCCGCGGTGCCTACCTTTGCTTCGATCGCATCCAGACGCTGCTGCAGCGTTTGCACCGTCAGCTGCAGATGCTCGACGGCCGATTCGAGACGACTGGTCCGATCATCCACGATGCCCCCTTCAACGATGGGTAATGCGGATCCGGCCGATGCCACACGACACTAGCATCGCAGCCCGATGTGGTGGACGAGTAATAGCGGAACGCCGTGGCCGGGTCAATGCGAGCGACAGGCACGTGCTTGCGATTTGTCAACGCCCGGTGCGGTGCGAATCTCCTATCCTTGCCTGGAGTTCGGGCGATCCCTGCCGACAGGCAAGCTTCGAGGTTGCCGGGCAAAGGCGTCGAAGACGAAACGATTCAATTGCGCATGGCTCTTCGACCACGTCAAACGGACCACCAGTGTCATGATGGCGCTGTGGGTTCCTGGCGCGTCCGGTCATGGACGGGCGCGCTGGAGCGAACTCACCGCAATCCCGCCAGCAAGGCATCCGAAAAGAAGGGCACTCGACCGTGATCCAAAGCTTCGTCTCGCTCGTCACCCGTCACTGGATCAGCATGCTCGGTTCGGTGATCGCACTGGTCGCGGCGGTCCTCGTGATCCTGCTGTTCGGCATGGAGATCACGGGCTTCAAAGGCGGCCCGTACCTGGGCATCCTGACCTACCTGCTCCTGCCGGCCGTGTTCGTGTTCGGGCTGGTGCTGATCCCCGTCGGCGTGCTTCGCAAGCGTCGACTCGACGCCGACGCAATTGCCCACCACGAACAGGGCCCGCGCCTGCCGGTCATCGACCTCAACAACGACCGCACGCGCGGCGTCGTGCTGGCCAGCGTCGCGATCGCTGCGCTCAGCGTCGTGCTGCTCGGCAGTGCGACCTACAAGGGCGTCGAGGTGATGGAGTCGGTCGGTTTCTGCGGCACCGTCTGCCACACGGTGATGCAGCCGGAATACACGGCGTTCCAGCGTTCGCCGCACAGCAAGCTGCGCTGCGCCGATTGCCACATCGGTCCGGGCGCCGACTGGTTCGTCAAGTCGAAGCTGTCGGGCTCATGGCAGATGATCGCGGTTGCCGCGAACCTCTATCCGACGCCGATTCCACAGCCGGTGCACAACCTGCGCCCGGCGCGCGAGACCTGCGAGCAATGCCATTGGCCGAACAAGCACATCGGCGACCGCCTGCAGGTGCGAACCAAATTCACCGACGACGAGAAGAACAGCGAAACCAAGACCGTGCTGATGATGAAGGTGGGTGGCCAGCAGGGCAGCACCTCCAACGACATCCATTGGCACGTCGATCCCGGCGTCAAGATCCGCTACCTGAGCGACCCGACGCGGCAGAAGATCTATGACATCGAGCTGACCTCGCCCGACGGCAAGACCAAGATCTACAAGACCGAGGACAAGCCCGACGGTGCGACCGAATGGCGCGAGATGGACTGCGTGGACTGCCACAACCGCCCCTCGCACACCTACAAGATGCCGGAGCAGGAGATCGACGCGGCGATGGCCGATGGCCGCATCGACAAGACACTGCCCTTCGTCAAGCGCGAGGGCGTGCGCGTGCTGCGGGAGGAGTACGCCTCGCACGAGGCGGCGCGCGCAGGCATCACGAAGGAGATCGAGGGCTTCTACAAGGCCAAGTACGCCGACGTGTCGGGGTCCAGGGCGGGTGCGATCTCGGCGGCCGCCACGGCGCTGGGTGACATCTACAGCTGGAACGTGTTCCCGAAGATGAAGGTCACCTGGGGCACCTACACCAACAACCTGGGCCACAGCGACGAGGCGCCGGGTTGCTGGCGCTGCCACGACAAGAAGCACTCGACCGCCGAAGGCAACAAGATCGGCCGCAACTGCAAGACCTGCCACGTCGTACTGGCCGAGGACGAGGCCGACCCGGAGATCCTCAAGCAGCTCAAGCCGTAAGGCCGTCCTGCACAAAAGACAAGGGCCGGCGTGAGGCCGGCCCTGGGGGGTTTGATCGGGCGGGTGGGGTGGCTTACTGCAGGGTCAGCAGCCAGCTGGTGACCTTCTTGACCTGCTCTTCGGTCGCCTTGTTGTCGGCGTGTTCCTTGTTCGCCTTGTAGGCGGCGAGGATCGCAGCTTCGCCCTTGCCCTTGAACTTCTTGGCCACATCCTTGTAGGCAGGGCCATCCTTGGCCTTGTCCATCGCGTGGCACGCGCCGAGACAGCCCGCCTTCTTGGCGTCCGCCTCATCGGCCCAGGCACTCATCGACAGGCTCGAGACAGCCACTGCGGTCAGCGCAAGCAGGATCTTCTTCATGCGGGGATCTCCTGAGGTGGGCAAGGACCCGTCCTTGCCAAGGGGTGGGATACGTGACCGGTACAGCGCCACGACGATTATGCCAACGCGGGGCCGGCTCCGCGGTTGACAGCCGAGTTGGCCGCTCGCGCAGCGCGTGCCGGATGAGCACCGTCAACAAGGGACCTGCTGGCGTCCGCTAACCTTCGAATAGACGCAGCCGGAAGGCCTCTGATTTCAGCGTCGCCCGTCCGGGTCGGACCATTCAACCCGTAGCCAGGAGTTCCTATGAAGATCGTGCTGATCTCCGCTGTCATCGCGCTGGGTGTGCTGATGGCCGGGCCGGCGCGTGCCAGCGCCGATCTCGCCAACGCCAACTGCGGCAAGTGCCACGAGATGGACAAGAAGAAGAAGGGCCCGTCGTACAAGTCGATGGCCGCCAAATACAAGGGCAACGAGGCCGGCGCACTCAAGGCCGTTGAAGATCCGAAGGGCGACCACCCGGAGATGAAGGCCAAGCCCGAGGACGTGAAGGCCGTCGTGAAGTGGATCCTGCAGCAGTAGCCCACGCGATCGCGTGATACGCGCGGGCCGGACGCGAGCCGGCTTGCCCGCTTGCGGCCGCGCAAAGGCCCCGCGGCGACTGCGCCTACAGTCGCCGGGCATGGAGGGTCGGTTGGTCCGATGAGCCCGGGCGGAATCACACTGCTGATGCTGGTCGGCTTCGCGGGTTTCGCGTGGCTCGCGTGGCGCAAGCTCGCGCTGCTGAGCCATCTGCAGCCCGAGGTGCGCTGGGACCGGCCGGCCGCGCGCCTGAGGGCCGTGCTCGTCAACGGCTTGCTGCAGCAGCGCATGATCCGGCGCGAATGGAAGGCCGGCGTGATGCACGCCGTGATCTTCCTCGGCTTCATGGCGCTGCTGCTGCGCAAGCTGCAGCTCATCGCCATCGGCTACCACGAGCCCTTCGTCTACCCGGGCCTGGCCGGGGGGTTGTTCGCCGGCCTCAAGGACGCGGTGGAGCTCGCGGTGCTCGTCGCGCTGGCCTATGCCTTCTGGCGCCGCTACGTGCTGCGTCCGCGCCGGCTGGAACGCAACCGCGAAGCGCTGCTGGTGCTGGTGCTGATCACGGTGATCATGGTGACCGACCTGGCGTACGACGGCTTCCGCTTCGCACTCTGGGCGGGCAGCGACGCGGGCATCGCCCACGAGCGTGCCTTCGCCTTCGCCGGCAGCGCGATCGCCGCACAGCTGGCGGGCTGGACGCCCGGCGCGCTGCAGGCCGGTTACCAGACCTCGTACTGGGTCCAGCTGGCCACCGTGTTCGCGTTCCTCGTGATCCTGCCCACCGGCGAGCATTTCCACATCGCCACGGCGCTGCCGGCGCTGTTCCTGCACCGCGGCCGACCCGCGAACGTGGTGCCCTCGGTGGACCTCGACAAGATGATGGCCGACGATGCCGACCCCTCGACGTTACGGGTCGGCGCGCGCACGGTGCGCGACCTGAGCTGGAAGGACGCATTCGACGCGTTCACGTGCACCGAGTGCGGCCGTTGCAAGGACGCGTGCCCCACCTTCCTGACCGGCAAGCCGCTGTCGCAGAAGTGGGTGCACGACAGCGTCAAGCACCACCTGATGGCCGAGCGCGAGGCGATCCTGCGGCCGCCGCCCGCCGACGGCGACGACCCGCTGCCCGCGCTGGTGGGCCCGGTGATCGCCGACGAGACGCTGTGGGCCTGCACCACCTGCGGATACTGCGAGGCAGCCTGTCCGATCGAGCTCGAACACCTGCCCAAGTTCTTCAGGCTGCGCCAGCACCGGGTGATGATGGAAGGCGTCTTCCCGCACGAGCTCAAGCCCGTGTTCGAGGCCTACGAATCGCAGAGCAACCCCTGGGGCCTGCCGTCGCAGTCCCGTGGCGACTGGGCCGCGGACCTCGACGTGCCGCGTTGGAGCGAGGCATCGCACGCGAACCAGTTCGACGTGCTGTTCTACGTGGGCTCGGCGCAGTCGTTCGATCCGCGCGGCCAGAAGATCGCGCGGGCCTTCGTGCAGGTGCTGCGCGCTGCCGGGGTTCGCTTCGCGATACTCGGTGCGGCCGAGAGCTCGACCGGCGAGTGCGTGCGCCGCGCCGGCAACGAGATGCTGTTCCAGCAACTGGCCGCCGCGCTGGTGGAGACCTTGAACGGACTGGGCGTC
>JAOUIM010000226.1 GCA_029884035.1 Aquincola sp.
TCGAGCCGCCGGTCGTGCCCGCCATCAGAATGCCTGCGGGATGATCTTGTACGGGTAGTCGGGCTCGACGTAGCCGCCAGGCTTCTGGCGCGGGGGCACCTTCGGTACCTCGCGCTTGATCTCTTCGTAGGGTATGTGCTTGAGCAGGTGGCTGATGATATTCAGCCGCACGCGTTTCTTGTCGTTCGACGGCGCGACCCACCAGGGGGCGAAACTGGTGTCGGTGGCCAGGAGCATCGCGTCGCGGGCCCGTGAGTAGTCGTACCAGCGGCCGTAGGACTTCAGGTCCATCGGCGAGAGCTTCCAGATCTTGCGGCCATCCTCGAACCGAGCCTTCAGGCGCCGGGTCTGCTCCTCGGGGCTGACCTCGAGCCAGTACTTGATCAGGATGATGCCCGACTCGACCATCGCCTCTTCGACCAGCGGCACACCCTCGAGGAAGGCATCGGCCTGCTCGTCGGTGCAGAAGCCCATCACCCGCTCGACGCCGGCGCGGTTGTACCAGCTGCGGTCGAAGATCACGACCTCGCCCGCAGCCGGCAGGTGCGGCACGTAGCGCTGCATGTACATCTGCGACTTCTCGCGCTCGGTCGGTGCAGGCAGCGCGACGACGCGGAACACGCGCGGGCTGACGCGCTCGGTGATCGCCTTGATCGTGCCGCCCTTGCCGGCACCGTCGCGGCCCTCGAACACGATGCACACCTTCAGGCCCTTGTGGACCACCCATTCCTGAAGCTTGACCAGTTCGACATGCAATGCCTCGAGTGCCTTGGCATAGGCCCCCTTGCTCAGTCCGCCTTGCGCCGCGGCGTCCATCGTCTGCGCGGCGAGCTTGTCGCCGTTTCTGCCGCCTTTGTCCTTCTTCGCCAAGGCCATCTCCTTCTCAGATTGACGAGAATCCGCAGGTGAATCCGTGCCGGTCCAGCGCGTGTCGACGACATCTGTCGCCAGCGAGCGCAGTAGCAGGCCCGTGCAATGCGCCGTGCCACCGGTCGCCGTCGGCACCGCCGCAAGCGCGCTGGAGGCCCGAGAAGTCAGGCATGGTGCCATGCCCCCAGGCCCGAGCGGCTGTGTGAGAGCCCCCGATCGATGCAGGAGCAATTGAGCTGCAGTGTACCTTGAATGCCCGCAATGCGTTGGACAGCAGCCGCACGGGCAAGCGAGGTGGCTGGCAGCACCCGGCCAGTGGACGAAACCGCTCGCGCGGTAGGCGCTCCGGCCACGCCGGAGGTGGTGCGTTGAGCGTGCGGCTCTGCGATGTTGATGCCCGAGGCAATCCGCCTCGTTCATCGACTGGAGCCAACCATGGAGGCCACCACTCGTCCAGGCTGTCCGCCAGCAGCAAATCGACCTTCGGTCTGCCTGTTCTCATCGCGGTATCTCCGTTCCCAAGATACCGCACTGGCATGCGCGATTAGTGCTAGACACTAACGGGACAGGACACTAGCGTTGCGGTGACTCCTCGGCTTTGGCCATGCCCAGCGGCGCTGGCGCGAGCCTGGCGGCGTCGTCGATCCAGCCGCCACCCATGGCCTTGTAGACGGCGATCAGCTGGGTATACGAATCAATCCGCGTACGCACCGCCACCAGTTCGGCGGCGAACAGCTCGTTCTCCGCGAACAGCACCTCGAGGTAGTCGGCGTAGCCGTTGTCGAACTTGCGCTTCGCCAATCGGGCGAACTCGCGCAACGCAGCCACGCGCTTGGCCTGCGCACCCGACTCCTCGCGCTTCTTGGCCGTGCCCACCAGGGCATTGTTGGTTTCGACGAACGCATTAAGCACCACCTGCTGGTAGGTGGCTACTGCCTCGCGTTGTACCGCTTCGGCGCTTTGCACCTGTCCTTCGATGGCGCCAAAGGTAAACAGCGGCCCCGCCAATCCAGCCGCCAGGCCCCAGGTCGCCGCGGCACTGCCGAGAAAGTCGCCCAGCGCAGCGCTGCTAAGGCCGAGCACGCCGGTCAGCGAGATCGTCGGGTAGTACAGCGACTGCGCAACACCAACATTGGCGTTGGCGGCGACCAGCAGTTGCTCGGCCTGCAGGATGTCCGGGCGACGCTCCAGCAACGATGACGGCAATGCGGCGGGTACCTCCGGTGTGGCAAACCCATCGATCGTCTTGCCGCGCGCGATCGGCCCCGGATTGCGGCCGATCAGCGTGGAAATCAGATTCTCTTGCGCCGCCACCTGCTGTTCCAGCGCCGGTATCGCCGCCAGCGCCTGCTGGTACTGCGACTCGACCTGCTGCACCTGCACCTGCGAGACCACGCCGCCCTTGAAGCGCTTGTCGAAGATCTCCTTCGTGCCTGCGAAATTCTTGGCCGTAGCCTTGGCAATCTCGAGTTGCTGGTCCAGGCCGCGCAGCGTCACGTAGCTCGCGGCCACCGCACTAGTCAACGACAGCACCACGCCGCGCCGGCCCTGTTCGCTGGCGTAGACCTGTGCCTGCACCGCTTCGCTCTGGCGTTGCACACGGCCGAACAGGTCGAGCTGCCAGCTGGCCGACAACGCGGCGTTGTACAGCTGGAAATACGGATCGCCGCCCGGCGGCAGGGCCGGCACGCCAACCTTGCTAGAGCGGTTGCTGCTGGCGTCGGCCCCATAGCCGATCTGCGGATAGAACTGCGAGCGCGTGGTGCTGAGCTGGCCGGTGAACTGATCGATGCGCGCCGCTGCGATGCGCAGGTCGGGGTTGTTGCGCAGCGCCTGCTCGATCAGGCCATCGAGCACCGGGTCGCCGAACTGCTTCCACCATTCGGTGTTGGCGACCTCGGCCGACTGTTCGTAGTCGATGCGCCATTGCGGCGGCGCGTCGGTCTTGGGACGCTGATAGTCGGGCCCGACCACGGTGCAGGCCGACAGCGAGGCGGCCAGCAGGCTCAGTGCAAGTCTCTTGCGCATCTCAGTGGCCTTCCACTGCTGCGGCCTTCTTGCCCGACACCTTCTGGCTTGCGCTTTCCAGCAGCCAGAAGAAGAAGGGGGCAAAGAAGATGGCGATGAAGGTCGAGGCCAGGATGCCGCCGATGACGCCGGTGCCGATCGAACGCAGGCTGTTGGCTCCCGGGCCACTTGCGAGGGCCAGCGGGACGCATCCCAGGCCGAAGGCCAGCGAGGTCATGACGATCGCGCGCAGCCGTGCGCGTGAAGCTTCCAGTGCCGCCTGCAGCACAGGCATGCCGGCACGCACGTGCTCGATCGCCACCTCGCAGATCAGGATGGCGTTCTTCGCCGACAGACCCACCAGCGTGATCAGCCCGACCTGGAAGTACACGTCGTTCTCCAGTCCGGCCGCCCAGGTCACCGCCAGGGCGCCGAGGATGGCCACCGGGACCGTCAGCAGCACTGCCAGCGGCAAGGTCCACTTCTCGAACTGTGCCGCGAGCAACAGAAAGACCACGATCAGGCCCGCGACGAAGGCGATCGCCGAAGTCCCGCCCGCGCTCTTTTCCTGCAGCGCCTGGCCGGCCCAGGCGAACGCGAAGTCCGCCGGCAGCGTTTCGCGCGCCACTTCTTCCATCGTGGCGAGCGCCTGCCCCGAGCTGTACCCGGCAGCGGCATTGCCGGTGACCTTGACCGCAGGGAAACCGTTGAAGCGCTCGAGCAGCTTCGGCGCCGCCACGTAGCGCACGGTGATCAGCGCCGACAGCGGCACCATCTTGCCGGAGCGCGAACGCACGAACACCTTGTCGAAGTCGCGCGGGTTGGCGCGGTATTCGGCATCCGCCTGCAGCATCACCCACCACACGCGGCTGGACTGGCTGAACTGGCCCGCGATCGTCGAGCCGAAATACGCCTGCATCGTCTGGAAGGCTTCCTGCACCGGAACGCCCAGCACCTCGGCCCGGCTGCGGTCGAGGTCGACGAACAGCTGCTGCGTGGCCGGCCGGAAGGTGGTCGACACGCCAGCGAGTTCCGGTCGCTGGCGTGCCGCCGCGAGGAACTTCTGCAAGGCCTCGGCCGTGGTGCGCGTTTCGCCCGCGCCCCGGTTCTGGATGTAGAACTCGAAGCCACCGGTCGTGCCCAGCCCGGGGATGGACGGCGGGTTCACCGCCATCACCGTGCCATCCTTGATCTGCGCGAACTGCTTGTTCAGGCGCGGGATCACCTCGAACACGAGCTGCGACTTGTCCGTGCGTTCCTCGAACGGCTTCATCGACGGGAACGACACGGCCGAGTTGTTGCGCACCGTGCCGTCGAGCAGGCTGTAGCCGTTGACCATCGCCACGTCCTGCACGGCGGGCTCGCTGGCCAGGATCTTCTCGACCTGGCGCACGATGCCACCGACGACGCCCTGGCTGGCCGTGTCGGGCGCCTCCATCACCACGAAGAAGTAGCCCTGGTCTTCGGCGGGCACGAAGCTGCCGGGAATGATGCGGAACAGGAACAGGATGCCGGCGATCACCGCACCGAAGGCCAGCAGCGCGATCGGCCAGCCCTGGATCATGCGGGCCACGCCGCCGACATAGCCTTTCGTCAGCCGCTCGAAGGAGTTTTCGAACCAGCGGAAGAACCCCTTCTTCTCGCCATGGTGCGGCCGGATGAGGATCGCCGCCAGCGCCGGCGAGAGCGTCAGCGCCATGACGCCGGAGATGACCACCGAGATCGCGATCGTGATGGCGAACTGCTTGTACAGCGTGCCGGTGACGCCGGTCAGGAAGGCCACCGGCAGGAACACGGCCACCAGCACCAGCACGATCGAGATCAGCGCCCCGGCGATCTCGGTCATCGCCTGCTTGGCGGCCTCGAAGGCCGAGAGGCCCTTCTTGGTCATGTTGACCTCGACGTTCTCGACCACGACGATCGCGTCGTCGACCACGAGACCGATGGCCAGGATCATGCCGAACAGCGTCAGCATGTTGATCGAGAAGCCGAGCGCGTACATGCCGATGAAGGTGCCGACGATCGACACCGGCACGGCCAGGATCGGAATGATGGTGGCACGCAGCGACTGCAGGAACACGAACACCACCAGCACGACCAGCACGACCGCCTCGAGGAAGGTGTGCACCACCTTCTCGATGGAGTTCAACGTGAACAGGCTGGTGTCGAGCGTGATCTTGTAGTCCAGCCCGGTCGGGAACTGCCGCTTCAATTCCTCCATGCGGGCGCGCACGGCCTTGGCCGTCTCGACGGCGTTCGTCCCCGGCTGCTGGAAGATGCCGATCGTGGCCGCCGTCTTGCCGTTCATCCGGCTCGCGACCTGATAGTCGCGCTTGGCGAGTTCGACCCGCGCGACGTCGCGCACGCGCACGATCGCCGTGCCTTCCTTGTTGGTGCGGACGATGATGTTGTCGAACTCCTCCGGCTTCGTGAGCAGGCCCTGCGTGGTGACCACGAAAGTCTGCTGCACCCCCTCGCGGCTCGGCTCGGATCCGATCTCGCCGATGCCGAAGCTCTGGTTCTGGCTCTGGATCGCCGCGGAGACCTCCTGCACGGTGATGCCGAGCTGGGCCATGCGGTCCGGCCGCAGCCACACGCGCATCGCGATGTCGGGCAGCCCGAAGACGCTGGCGCGGTTGGCGCCCGGCACACGCTTGAGTTCCTCGACGACGTAGAGGTTGGCGTAGTTGTCGATGTAGGTCGAGTCGTACCGATTGTCGGGCGAGAAGACCGACATCACCATCATGATGCCGGAGGACTTCTTTTCGGCCGTCACACCCTGCTGCGTGACGACCTGGGGCAGCAGCGGCAGGGCCTGGCTGACCCGGTTCTGCACGTTCACCTGGTTGATGTCCGGGTCGCTGCCGGGCTTGAACACCACGCTGACGAACACGGCGCCCGAGGACGAGCTGACCGAGTTGAAGTACAGCAGGTTGTCGATGCCGTTGATCTGCGCCTCGAGCGGCGCCGCCACCGTGTTGGCGATGACCTCGGCCGTCGCACCGGGGTAACGCGCGCTGACCTGTATCTGCGGCGGCGCCAATTCCGGGTATTGCGCGATCGGCGTCACCCACATGGCGACCAGGCCGCCGAGCACGATGAGGATCGAGATGACCGCCGACAGGATCGGCCGGCCGATGAAGAAATGGGTGAACATGGAGTCGGCCGGTTACTTCTTCACTGCACTGGCGCCTGCCGCAGTGCCGGCCGGACTGGACGCGGACGCGCCGAGCTGAACGATCTGTACCGGCTGGCCGGGCACCACGCCCATCACGCCATCGACCACCACGCGGTCACCGGCCGCCAGGCCGGACACGACGACGATGTCCTTCTCGCCCTGGTAGTCGCCGACGACCA
>JAOUIM010000227.1 GCA_029884035.1 Aquincola sp.
GAGAGCCACCTGCCGCGCTGAACGGGCTTCGGCGAGCGCCATGCGCCCCTGCGGCGTCGGCGCGGCAAATTTCACACTTGGTCACGTTCGTCGTGGTAGCGCCCGGCCCTCTGCCGGGCTTGCAGTGATCCGCGCACACCACACGGTTCGCCGTTCATCGCGGCGCGCGCGCCGTCCGTCCGATACCCGATCCCGCATGTGCACGACCGCACAGCACGGGCGGGCGTTTGCGCTGCACCATGGATGCACCGGAACAGGCAATGCGCCTCCCACGAGCCGTGAGCCCGTGCAGGCGTTCGAGGTGTATGCAGATGCAACGCAATGCAACAGGTGGCCGTCATCGCATGGCACGCGGCTTCACGCTGATCGAGGTCATGATCGTGGTGGCCATCGTCGCCATCCTCGCCGCCGTCGCGCTGCCCGCGTATGGCGACTACGTCCGCCGTGGCCAGCTGCCCGAGGCGTTTGCCGGCATGGCGGACCTGCGCGTGAAGATGGAACAGTACTACCAGGACAACCGGCAGTACGGCACCAACGGCGGCAACTGCGCCGACGTCGCCACGCCGACCTGGGCCGTGGGCACGCCGACGCTGACCTATAGCGGCGCCCAGTTCTTCACCTTCACCTGCGCGGTCACCAACGCTGGCCAGGGCTATACGATCACCGCGACCGGATCGAACGGCCGCGCGGTGGGCCACACCTACACGATCAACCACAACAACGCGCGCGCCACGACGTTGTTCAAGGGCGCAGCGGTCACCAGCACCTGCTGGCTCACGAGGGGGACCGAATGTTGAGCCCCCGCCCCCAAACCCGCGGCGTGACGCTGATCGAACTCGCGGTCACACTGACCGTGCTCGGCCTGCTGCTGATGGCCGTCATGCCCAGCGTCGGTGTCTGGATCCGCAACACGCAGGTGCGCAACACCGCGTCGTCGATGCTGGCCGGCATGCAGCTCGCGCGCAACGAGGCCATCCGCCGCAATGCGGCCGTGCGCTTCTCGCTCGTGAGCCTCGCCAACTCCACGGTGATGGACAGCAGCTGTGCGCTCGCCAGCTCCGGCGTGTCGTGGGTGGTCAGCGTGCGCGACCCTGCGGGCAACTGCCAGTACACCCCGGCGATGGTGGCCGCCGATGCCACCGACCCGATGATCGTCCAGACCAACGCCGGCGGCGTCGGCGGCACCAACGTCGTGGTCGAAGGCAAGCTGGCCGACGGCAGCGCGGGTGCCAGCAGCGTCACGTTCAACGGCTTCGGGCGCGTCGAAGGCGCCTCGCCGATCGGCTTCATCAATGTGCGCAACGAGACCACCGGCAACGACTACCGCAACCTGCGCATCGAACTGGCGCCGGGCGGGTCGGTGCGCATGTGCGACTTGGCCGTGACGGCAACCACCGATCCCCGCTATTGCCCGACGCGAGGCACACCATGAGCAAGGCCTTTTCCCACCGCGGCGCGCGCCGCACGGCACGCGGCTTCATGCTGCTCGAGGTGCTGGTGGCGATGCTGATCTTCTCGATCGGCGTGCTCGGCATCGTCGGCCTGCAGGCCGCGATGACCAAGGCGCAGACCGGGTCGAAGTTCCGTGCCGACGCCTCGTTCCTCGCGCAGCGGCTGATCGGCAACATGTGGGCCGACCGCTCGACCCTGGTCAACTACGCCGCCGCCAACTGCGCCGGCTACACCCGATGCAGCGAGTGGGTCGCAGAGGTCGCGCGCGCGCTTCCCGGCGGTGCCGCAGCGGTGACGGTGACGGCACTGCCCGACGGCACGGATCCGGCCACCGGCGCTGTCGTCGCGGCCGACGTCACGGTGACGATCACCTGGACGCCACCGAACGAAGAGCAGCGCACCTACACCACGACGTCGTCCGTCTCCAGCAAGAGCCCGACATGAACCGTCCTTTCATTCCCATTCGCGGCGGCCGCGCGCGCGGCGTGACGCTGATCGAACTCTTGGTCGGCATGGTGGTCGGCATGCTCGCGGTGCTGCTGATCAGCCAGGTGCTGCTCGTGTCCGAGGGCCAGAAGCGCACCACCACCGGCGGCGCCGATGCGCAGGTCAACGGCGCGCTCGCGCTCTACTCGATCCAGCGCGACGTGCAGATGGCCGGCTACGGCATCACCAGCAGCCCGACCGTGATCGGCTGTCCGATCAGCGCGCGATACAACGGTGCCGCTCCGGCCGGATTCGCCACACGGCTCGCGCCGCTGGTCATCACGCCCGAGGCGTCACGCCCGGCGGGCAGCGTGGGCGACTCGATCCGCATGCTGGCGAGCTCCAAGCCGTCGTACTCGGTACCCACGCGCGTGATCCCGCCGGCCTATGCGGTGGGCAACACCGAGTTCCCCGTGCGCGCGGCGCTCGGGTTTGCGCAGGGCGACCTCGCGCTCGTAGCGACTGACGGTGCCCAGCCCTGCTGGGTGTTCCAGGTGACCGGTGCGCCCACGGCGCGCGCGTTGCCGCGCGTGAATACGGCGTGGAACGCGGCCAACGCGCCCGACGTGGCCTATGCCGACGGCGCGGTGCTGATGAACCTGGGCACGCTGGTCGACAACATCTACGAGATCAACGGCAACGTACTGCAGCAATCTGTTTTTGATGTCGCCAACCCGGCGGCCCGCGTGGTGCGCGACCTCCAACCCGACGTCGTCAATCTGCGTGCGTACTACGGCCGAGACACCTCGGTGCCTGCCGACGGCGTGATCGACGTCTACGACCAGACGACCCCGGCCACCAACGCCGACTGGTTGCGCGTCAAGACGGTGCGCGTGGTGGTCGTGGCACGCAGTTCGACCTACGAAAAGGACATGGTCACGCCCGCGAATCCGCAATGGTCGGTGGGCACCCTGCCCGCAACCGCCGGCGCCACCACGTGCGCCTCCGGCGCCTGCCTGACGATCGACGTGGGTGCCGGCGTCACGGGCGACGTGCCGGCCAAGCACTACCGCTACAAGGTCTTCGACACGGTCATTCCGTTGCGCAACATGCTGTGGAGTTCGTCGTGAACCACCGTCACCTTTCGCTGCGCGGCGCGGCCTGGCATGTCCAGCGCGGCGTTTCGCTGCTGTTCGCACTGCTTTCGCTGGCAGCCATTTCGCTCGCGGCCGTCGCGCTGGTGCGCTCGGTCGACTCCGGCACGCTCGTGATCGGCAACCTGGGCTTCAAGCAGGATGCGACCGCGGCCGCCGACCGCGCGACTGAAGCCGCGCGCGCCTGGCTGATGACGCCGGGTCGTGACCTGACCGTGGATTCGGCTGGGGGCGTGGGCTATTACGCGACGTCGCAGGATGGCCTCGATCCCACCGGCCGCCTGACCAGTGCGACCAACCGGATGGCCGTCGTCGACTGGGGCGATCCGGACAGCTGTTCTTGCTATCCCACGACGTGCTCGTCGTGCAGCCGGCTGCCGTCCAACGAGATTTCGCTCAATGGCGGCGCGGTTCGCGCGCGCTACCTGATCACGCGTCTGTGCCCGGTCACGGGCGCCGTGGTGGCCACCAACGCCTGCGCCCAGCCGGCGGCGGTTGCCATCAGCTCGGAGAAGGCGCGCGGCGAACTGCGCGTGGGCACCGAGTCACGCCCGAGCGAGGTCGCACAGGCGCCGTACTACCGGGTCATCGTGCGCACCGTCAGCGGGCGCAACACCGTCAGCTTCACCGAAACGGTCCTCTACTGAGGACCGAGCATCAAAGGGAGAGGGGAGTCATGAACCACAAGCAGACCCCGACGCGAGACCGCGCGCTCACGATCATGCACGCCGTGTGCGCCACGCTGGCCACCCTCGCCATCGTACCGGCCGCGCAGGCGCAGGTGACCGACATCTCGCCCAACCCATTGACGACGTCATCGCCGAATCAGGTCAAGCCGAACCTGATGTTCATCCTCGATGACTCGGGTTCGATGTCGCGCGACTACATGCCCGACGATGCCAATTTCGATGCCGCGACGAAGTACGGCCGAAGCGCGGCACAGTGCAACGGCCTGGCCTACAACCCCACGGTCACCTACAACCTGCCGGTCGACTCGACGGGCGCGAACCTCGCCGCGGGTACCTATACCTTTCCGTTGGCGTCCGCCCTCAATAACGTGAGGACGATCAATTCAGCCGCGCCGACGATTGGCACCGGGTCGTTCACCGTGACGACCGGCAGCAACGGCCCGAACAACGGCACGCTGGTGACGCTGTACAGCAACAGCGACCAGTCGCTGCGAATGATCGGCACGGTCACCGCCGGGGGCGGCACATCGACGCTCACCGTCAACGTCACGGAAACGCAGGGCTCGGGCACGCTGACCAACCCCCGCATGGCCGACGGCGACAACCGCCCCTTCTATTTCACCTACAGCGGCAGCAGCGCGCCGTTGAGCTACACGTACAACGCGAGCGGTCTGATCACGACGACGGACTTCTACAAGGACTGCAACACCAACATCGGCTCCAACCCGGCCAGCGGCGCCACCTTCACCAAGGTCGTCGTGACGCCGTCCAACATCACGCAGAACTACCGCAACTGGTACACGTATTACCGCACCCGGATCCTGATGGCCCAGACGGCGGCGAGCCTGGCCTTCCGCAGCATCGATGACACCTTCCGCGTCGGCTTCACGACCATCAGCTCCCCAAGCGTGAGCGGCACCAACTTCCTCGACGTGGCCGACTTCAATGCGACGCAGAAGTCGTCTTTCTACACGAGCCTGAACGCGGCCAGCCCGGGGCCCGCGACGCCGCTGCGTGGCGCGCTGTCCAAGGCCGGCAAGTACTACGCCAAGAAGGCCGCCCTGAGCAACGGCAATGCGCAGACCTACGACCCGGTCCAGTTCTCATGCCAGAAGAACTTCGCGATCCTGACGACCGACGGCTACTGGAACACCCGCGACGAGGTCAACAGCACCGGCACCGACAGCTACGGCCCCGACCAGCTCGACAACACCGACGTGGGCCAGCAGGATGGCGCGGGCACGCCGCGGCCGATGCTCGACGGCGCCTTCGGCGTCACTCAATCGCGCACCAGCAGTCTGCAACGCAGGACCACGCAATGGCAGACGGGCACGGTCATGCTGCAGCAGCGCACGGGCCACCTGCAGGAGCGCACTCGAGCGAATAGCAGTTCACCGTGGACGGGCTGGTCCGACGTCAATTCCTGCACCTGGGATACCTCCGGCGGCAGCCGGCGCGACTGCCAGTACAACTGGGGCGGGTGGTCCAACGCCGCCTCCTGCACGACCTCGAACAGCGAAGGGTCGGGAACTGGCGGCGGAACCACCTGGAACATCGCCAACGGCACTGCGTGCCAGTACACGACGCCGGTGTGGACCAACACGGCCTCGTGCACGGCGTCGTCGCCGCCGCCGTCGGCGGGTTCCCCCTACACGGTGGCTTCTGCCACGGTCTGCAATCTGAGCGTCAGCGCGTGGACCAACGTGTCGTCATGCACGGTGGACGCCACGACCGAATGCCGCTACTCGCCATGGACGGCTTGGACGAACATCGCGTCGTGCACGGCGGCCGCGCAGTCGACCGCATCGCCCTACACCGTGGGCACTGCGACCGAATGCCAGTCGTCGACCAGCGGCGGCAGTTCGAATTCGCTCGCCGACGTCGCGATGTACTACTACAACACGGACCTGCGCGACGGCAGCTTGAACAACTGCACCCTGGCCAACGGCACGAACGTCTGCACGAACAATGTGCCGCCTCGCGGCACCGATACCGCCATCCATCAACACATGTCGACGTTCACCGTCGGCCTCGGTGTCAACGGAACACTCGGGTATGCGGACGACTACCTGACCGGCGGGTCGGCCGATTACCAGGCGATCATCCAGGGCACGAAGGACTGGCCGATCCCCACCGCGTCCTCGACCGGTGGCAGCGCCGAGAACATCGACGACCTCTGGCACGCGGCGGTCAATGGCCGGGGCAAGTATTTCAGCGCGCGCGATCCGTCCGCGCTGGCGCGTAGCCTGAGCGATGCGCTCGCTGCGATCCAGGCCCAGACCGGAGCCGGTTCTGGCGCGGCGGCCTCGACGCTGCAACCGGTGGCCGGCGACAACGCGCTGTTCATCGCCAAGTACACCTCGGCGGAATGGACCGGCGACCTGGTGTCGCGCTCGATCGACCCGCAGTCGGGCGTGATCTCGACGACCGATGCATGGTCGGCGATGTCGCTGCTCGATTCGCGCGTGGCCGCGGGCACGGCA
>JAOUIM010000228.1 GCA_029884035.1 Aquincola sp.
TGGCGCATCGCCCAGATCAATCCATTCACCCACGCCGTCGAGTGGCTGCGCTTCGCCTGGTACGGCAAGGACCCCGGCCTCGCGCCCGCGATCGTGCTGGGCACCCTCGCCGTGGCCTTCGTTCTCGCCTGCTGGGGCTACGACCCGCAGCGCGGTTTCGGCCAGCTGGCCAAGCGGGGCGGCGCATGACGATGCGGCGGCGCGCTGCACTGCTGGCCACCGCGTCCATGCTCGCCGCACCGCGCGCCGCAGCGGCGGTGGACTTTCCATCACGTCCGATCGCGCTGTGGGTGCCGTGGCCCGCCGGCGGTGCCACCGATGCGACACTGCGGCTGCTGGCCGAGATCGCCGGCCGCCACCTGGGTCAGCCGGTGATCGTCGAGAACCGCGGCGGCGCAGGCGGGACGCTGGCGATGCCGGTCCTGCAGAACGCGGCGCCCGACGGCTACACGATCGCGCAGATGCCGCAGCCGGTGTTCCGCGCACCGTGGACGCAGAAGGTGCTGTGGGACCCGATCCGCGACACGACACCGATCATCCAGCTGAGCGGCGTCACGTTCGGCCTGCTGACGCACCCGGGCAGCGGGTTGCGATCGGTGGACGACATGCTGAACTACGCACGCGCACACGCCGGGGCGTTGAAGGTCGCCACCAACGGCGTGGGGACGACGCCGCACATGCTGATGGACCAGCTCATGTCCTCACACGGCTTGACCTTCGTGCACGTGCCCTACCGCGGGACGGCCGAGCAGATGGTGGCACTGGCCGCAGGCCATGTCGACGTCGGTGTGAACTCGAGCGGATTCGCACCCTTCGTCGACTCCGGCCGGCTGCTGCTGCTCGCCGTGTTCAGCGAACAGCGGTCGAAACGCTGGCCACAGGTGCCGACGGCCCGCGAACTCGGCTTCAATCTGGCGGCCAGCTCGCCCTATGGCCTGGCCGGCCCGCGCGGCATGTCCGCGCCGATCGTGCGCACACTGCACGACGCCTTCCATGCCGCGCTGTTCGACGCCGTTCACGTGGCTGAACTGGCCAAGTTCGATCAGATCCCCGACTACCTCGGCCCCGCGGACTACGCACGCGCGATGCGTGACGCCTACGCGGCCGAGAAACGCATCGTCGATCAGCTGGGCCTTGCGAAGGGCGGTTGAAAACTTGCGGCGTTGTTCGGCGGCGTCCCTCAGCGCGCCACCAGCACCTGCGCGATCTGCTCGTGCCCGGCCTGGCGCGCGATCTCGGCCGCGGTGAAGCCACGGTCGTCGCGCAGGTCGGTGCGGGCGCCGCGAGCAAGCAGCAGTTTGACCGCATCGGCCTGGCCCTGCCCTGCGGCCCACATCAACGCGGTGAGGTCGTGCTCGTACGCAGCATCGACGGGCACACCCTTGTCCAGCAGCAACGCCAGCACCTCGGCGTGGCCCTGGCCGGCGGCATAGACCACCGCGGGCTTTTTCATGCGGTCGACCGGTTGCGGCCTGGCCCCGGCATCGAGCAGGCGCTTGGCGATCGCGGCGTGACCGCCATAGGCCGCAGCCATCAAGGGCGTGACACCCTCGAGCGACGCGAAATTGACGTCGGCGCCAGCGACGAGCATGTGCTCTGCCATCGCCGCCTGCCCCTTCTCGCACGCGATCAGCAGCGCTGTCTTGCCCAGCCGGTTGCGCGAATTGGGCGCAGCGCCGCGTTCGAGTGCCTGGTCCAATGCACGCAGGTCGCCCTGACGGGCGGCGACGAGCAGCTGGGCGTTGAGATTCGGATTCGAGGCCGCCTGCGCGAAGGCACCACTGTTCAGATTTAGAACAATCGCGCCAGCCGCGAGCAGCACATGGACGCGCCTCATCGGGAAACTCCTTGCTTCGGTGTTGTTGCACGGATCTTTCCATCAAACACGAACGGCCGTAGTCTCGCCACCGAGGAAACGCGCGACCGCGCTGCTGCCAGCCGTCCCAGCACGATGCGGGACAGCTGCGTGCCGAGCCCCACACGTCTCCTCGACACTCTGCACCGGACGATTCGGCGCAGGCAGATCGACATACAACTGAAAGAGGAGACAGACATGATTCGCATGGGATCGCTGCCGCGTGAGCGTGCAGTTGCGCTTGCTGCTGCGTTGTTCGCCGTCGCGGGCCTTGCGACGGCTCAGGAGATCCAGGGCGGTGCCGCTACCAGCGGCGGTCCGGTACCGAAGAGCGTTTCGGTGTCGCAGAGCCGGCTCGACGCCGCCGACCGCGACGGCGCGAACTTCCTGCACTCGAACATGAACTACGCGCAGACGCGCTACTACCCCGCGTCGCAGATCAACAGCAAGAACGTCGGAAAATTGAAGCCCGTCTTCACCTTCCAGACCGAGGTCCTGGAGTCGATGGAGACGGCGCCGATCGTGGTCGACGGCATCATGTACCTGACCACGTCGTACAACCACGTCTATGCGATCGACGCGGCCACCGGCAAGCAGTTCTGGCACTACAAGCACAAGATGGGGCCGGTGACGACGTACTGCTGCGGCCCCAACAACCGCGGCGTGGCGATCATGGGCGACAAGCTCTACATGGGCACGCTCGACGCCAAGTTGGTATCGCTCGATGCCAAGACCGGCAAGCTGCTCTGGAGTTCGCAGATCGGCGACCCCGAGCTCGGATACTCCGAGACGATGGCGCCCGTGGCGGTCAACGGCAAGGTGCTGATCGGCACCAACGGCGGCGAGTACGGCATCCGCGGCTTCGTCAAGGCCTATGACGCGAACGACGGCAAGCTGCTGTGGACCTTCTACACCATCCCCGAGAAGGGGCACGAGGGCGTGTGGGCCGTCAACGACGCGACCAATCGCAACATGCTGCGCGACATCGCGGCCGAGAAGAAGCAGCTGGCCGAAAAGGGCGGCGACTTCTACAAGACCCTGGGTGGCGGCGTGTGGATGGCCCCGGCGGTGGACAAGGAAACCAACACGGTCTTCTTCGTCGTCGGCAACCCGAGCCCCGATCTCTACGGCGCCGAGCGACCGGGCGACAACCTGTACACCGACTCGATCGTCGCCATCGACCTCAACACCGGCGCCTACAAGTGGCACTACCAGTACGTCGCCCACGACGTCTGGGACCTCGACGCCGTCTCGCCGGTGATCCTGACGGAGGCCAAGGGCAAGGACGGCAAGATGCGCAAGGTCGCCATCCACGGCGGCAAGACGGGCCATGTCTACGTGCACGACCGCGCCACCGGCGAGCTGATCCGCTTCTCCGAAGCGATGGTGCCGCAGGAAAACATGTGGGTCCTGCCCACCAAGGAAGGCGCGCGCATGCTGCCGGGTGCCAATGGCGGCGTCGAGTGGAGCCCGATGGCGGTCAATCCGAAGACGCGGCTGGCCTACGCGGCCAACCTGCACCAGCCGATGACCTACCACGTCGAGGAGGCCAAGTATCCGGGCGGCAAGCTCTGGCTGGGTGGTGCGTTTAAGGTGATCCCGAGCGAGAAACAGTGGGGACGCCTGGCCGCGGTGAACATCGACACCGGCAAGATGGCGTGGAAGGTCGACACCGAGCAGCCCCTGATCGGCGGCGTGCTGGCCACGGCCGGCAACCTGGTGTTCAACGGTGAGGGCAACGGCACGTTCAGCGCCTTCGATGCCAGCAACGGCAAGAAACTGTGGAGCTACCAGGCCGGGGCGGGCGTGAATGCACCCGCGGTGTCGTACATGGTCGGCAAGAAGCAATACGTCGCGGTCGCCGCGGGCGGCAATACGCAGCTCGACTTCAAGCGCGGCAATTCAGTCGTGGTGTTCGCCCTGCCCTGATGACAAGGAGCGAAATTGCCGCAGCGTGTCTCGCGGCGGCGCTGGCCTCGGCCGGCGCCGCCGCGCAGACCGCGCCCGCCAAGGCGGTGATCTGTTCGGCCTGCCACGGTGAAAATGGCCGTTCAACGATCCCGACGAATCCGGTCCTCGCCGGCCAGACGTCGCGCTATCTGTATCTGCAGTTGCGCGACTTCCAGGAGGGCCGGCGCAGCGACCCGCAGATGAGTCCGATCGTCAAGGATCTGACGCGAGACGAACTGCGCGAACTGGCCGACTGGTTCTCCAAGCAGAAGCCCCCGGTGCAGTCGTTCAACGTCGACCCTGCCAAGGCCAAGCTCGGCAAGGCCAAGGCCGACGAGACCCTGTGCACGATGTGCCACCTGGGCGGCTTCGCGGGCCAGAACGAGATCCCGCGTGTCGCCGGCCAGAACTACGACTACATCGTCAAGCAACTCGCCGACTTCAAGGCCCGGCGACGCACCAACGACGCCGGCAACATGACCAGCGTGTCGAACACGCTGTCCGACGCCGACATCGAGAACCTGGCGCACTATTTGGTGGGGTTGTAGACGCCCGGCCCGCCGCGGTTGGCGCGGGCCTGCGAGAATGTCAGGGTGAACCCTGAGCCGCACCTGACCCACCTCACCAACGCCGACCTGCACTGTCACTCGACCGTCTCCGACGGCACGCTGGAGCCCGAGGCGATCGCCGCACGGGCCGCGGCCAACGGCGTGCAGTTGTGGTCGCTCACCGACCACGACGAAGTGGGCGGCCAGCAGCGCGCGCGCGATGCCGCGCGGATGCTGGGCATGGGCTACCTCACCGGCACCGAGGTGTCGGTCACCTTTGCTGGCGAGACGGTGCACATCCTCGGCCTGGGCATCGATCCGGACGACCCGGACCTGCGCCTGGGCCTGGCACGCACACGTGGCGGCCGCGAGCAACGCGCACGCGAGATGGCCGCTGGTCTGGCGCAGGTGGGGATTCCCGGCGCCTTCGAGGGCGCCCGCAAGTACGTGGCCAACCCCGAGCTGATCTCGCGGACGCACTTCGCGCGCTTCCTGGTCGAGACCGGCCACTGCACCGACACCAGTGAGGTGTTCCGCCGCTTCCTCACCGACGGCAAGCCCGGCTTCGTTCCGCACCGCTGGGCCAAGCTGGGCGAGGCCGTCGGGTGGATCAAGCGCGCCGGCGGCATCGCCGTGATCGCGCATCCGGCGCGCTACACGCGCTTCACGGCGACCGAGGAGTACGCGCTGTTCACCGAGTTCAAGGCGCACGGTGGCCAGGGCGTCGAGGTGGTGACCGGCAGCCACACCGTCGCCGAACGCGACAGGTACGCCGACATGGCGATCGAGTTCGATCTCTTCGCATCGCGCGGCAGCGACTTCCACGCACCGCTGGAAAGCCGCACCGATCTGGGCTCGCTGCCCGACCTGCCGAGTCGGGTGACACCGGTGTGGACGGTGCTGGCCGACCGCGTGCATTGGCCGGCGTGACGACAGGCGCGCACCGTCCTCTGCTGGGCGTCGCGCTGGTGATCGGCGCGGCGACCTGCTTCGCCACGATGGACACCACGGTGCGTTACCTCGGCGCCTTCTTCAGCATCGCGATCGTGCTGTGGACGCGCTACGCGCTGCATGCAGTGGCGATGTCGGCGTGGATCGCGCTGTCGCCCGACAAGACCTTCCGCACCGCCAACCCGATGTTCCAGATCGCGCGCGGCGCGCTGCTCGCGTTCTCGTCGGCGATGGCCTTCGCCGCGCTGCGCCACATGCCGGTGGCCGAGTTCACCGCGATCGTGATGCTCACGCCGCTGGTGGCCACGCTGCTGGCACGCGTATGGCTGCACGAGCAGGTCTCCCGCCTGCGCTGGGTGCTGGTGGCCGGCGGCTTCGTCGGCGCGCTGTTCGTGATCCGGCCGGGTGGCGGCGTGGTCGGATGGGCGGCACTGATGCCGCTGGCCGCAGCGTTTTCCAACGCCGCGTTCCAGATCCTGACCAGCCGCTACGCGCCGCACGAGAATCCGTTCACCACCAACTTCTACACCGGGGCAACCGGCGCGGCCATCGCCACGCCGATCCTGCTGGCTGCCGGCGGCGACGTGATCGCCACGCTGCAGGCGGCGCCGCCAGTGCAGGTCGGCGCATTGGCGGCAATCGCCGCGCTGGGCACGACCGGACACCTGCTGCTGATCATGGCGCTGGGCAGGGCGCCTGCGGCCACCCTGATGCCCTTCCAGTACGTGCAGATCGCGGTGGCTGCGTTCGCCGGCTATATCGCCTTCGGCCGGTTGCCGGACGGATGGGGCTGGCTGGGCATGGTCGTGATCGCCGCTTGCGGCGCGGCCAGTGCCTGGCTCAACCTGCGCGAGGCCGCGGCACGGCAGCGGCCGGTCACGGCGGTGGCA
>JAOUIM010000229.1 GCA_029884035.1 Aquincola sp.
GCTGCGCGCGGGCTACGTGTATCTGCCGCTGAACATCGCTTACCAGTCGCAGGAGATCGACTACTTCATCGGCAATGCCGAGCCGAGTGTCGTGGTGTGCACGCCCGCGAACTTCGTCTGGCTGTCCAAGCTCGCATTCCAGCGCGGCGTGGGCAACGTGTTCACGCTGGGCACCCGGCGCGAGGGCAGCCTGCTCGAGCGGGCGGCATTCCACGCCGACACGCACGAGGTGGCACGGCGCGGCGCCGACGACCTCGCCGCGATCCTTTACACCAGCGGGACGACCGGGCGCAGCAAGGGCGCGATGCTCACGCACGGCAACCTGCTGTCGAACGCGCGCACGCTGCAGCGCTACTGGGGTTGGCAGGCTGGCGACGTGCTGATCCACGCGCTGCCGATCTTCCACGTGCACGGGTTGTTCGTCGCAGCGCACGGCGCGCTGATCAACGGCAGCAAGATGCTGTGGTTCGAGAAGTTCGACCCGCGCGCGACGGTCGCGCAGATGGCGCGCGCGACGGTGTTCATGGGCGTGCCGACGCTGTACGTGCGCATGCTCGCGGAGCCCACGCTCACGCGCGAAGCGACCGCCCACATGCGCGTGTTCATCGCCGGGTCGGCACCATTGCTACCCGAGACCTTCGAGGCCTGGCGTGAGCGCACCGGGCACACCATCGTCGAACGCTACGGCATGAGCGAGACGGTGATGCTGACGTCGAACCCGTTCTTCGAGCACCGCGACGGCGACCGCGAACGGCGTGCCGGCACGGTCGGGCGCCCGCTGCCCGGCGTGCAGCTGCGCATCCACGACGACAAGGGCCGCCCCTGCCACGCCGGCGAGATCGGCGGCATCGAGGTCAAGGGGCCGAACGTCTTCAAGGGCTACTGGCGCATGCCCGAAAAGACGGCCGAGGAGTTCACCCACGACCTGTGGTTCAAGACCGGCGACGTCGGCAAGCTCGACGAGCATGGCGTGGTCACGATCGTCGGCCGCAGCAAGGACCTGGTCATCAGCGGCGGCTACAACGTCTACCCGGCCGAGATCGAGGGCGTGCTCAATGAGCAGCCGGGCGTGGCCGAGAGCGCGGTGGTTGGCGTGCCGCATCCGGATTTCGGCGAAGGCGTGATCGCAGTGGTGGTCCCGAAGCCGGGCGCGACGCTCGACGGCGCCGCATTGGTCGGCGCGCTCAAGGGACGCATCGCGAATTTCAAGGTGCCCAAACACGTCTACGTCGAGCCCGAACTGCCGCGCAACCAGATGGGCAAGGTGCAGAAGAACCTGCTGCGCGAGCGCTTCAAGGGCTTGTTCGCCGGTGGCTGAACCGGACGCGATTCCCGACACGCGCTGCCCGCGCTGCGGCGGCGAGTTCCACTGTGGCGCGAACGACGCCGCGCCCTGTGCGTGCACCGCGGTCAGGCTCGAGGCGACGGTGCTCGCGGCCCTGCGCGAGGGCTATGCGGGATGCCTGTGCCTGGTCTGCTTGCGCGAGCTGGCCATCGACCCGGCCGCGGCTACGCGCGCAGCCCTGCCTCGTACCAGCCCCGGCTGCGATTGACCAGGCGCACCACCAGCAGCATCACCGGCACCTCGATCAGCACGCCGACGACGGTGGCGAGCGCGGCGCCCGACTCGAAACCGAACAGGCTGATCGCCGCGGCCACGGCGAGCTCGAAGAAGTTGCTCGCCCCGATCAGCGCGGACGGGCATGCCACGTCGTGCGACTCGCCGGCACGCCGGTTGAGCCCGTAGGCCAGGCCTGCATTGAGGAAGACTTGGATCAGGATCGGCACGGCCAGCAGTGCGATGACCAGAGGCTGCGCAAGGATCGCGGCGCCCTGGAATGCGAACAGGAGCACCAGCGTCGCCAGCAGCGCGCCGATCGACCACGGCGACATGCGCGCCAGCGCGGCATCGAACGCGTCGTTCCCGCGACGCAGCAGTGCGCGACGCCAGAGTTGCGCGATCGCCACCGGGATCACGATGTACAGGACGACCGAGGTCAGCAGCGTGTCCCAGGGCACGACGATGGACGACAGACCGAGCAGCAGTGCCACGATCGGCGCGAACGCGAACACCATGATGCTGTCGTTCAACGCCACCTGCGACAGCGTGAACAGCGGGTCGCCGTGCGTCAACCGGCTCCAGACGAACACCATCGCGGTGCAGGGCGCCGCGGCCAGGAGGATGAGGCCGGCGACGTAGCTGTCGATCTGCTCGGCCGGCAGCCATGGCGCGAAGAGGTGGCGCACGAAGACCCAGGCCAGCAACGCCATCGAGAACGGCTTGACGGCCCAGTTGACGAACAGCGTGATGCCGATGCCGCGCCAGTGGCGCCGCACCTGGTGCAAGGCCCCGAAGTCGACCTTCACCAGCATCGGGATGATCATGACCCAGATGAGCACGCCAACGGGCAGGTTGACGCGCGCGACTTCCATGCGACCGACGGTCTGTGCCAAGGCGGGCCACGCCTGCCCGAGCGCCACGCCAGCCACGATGCACAGCCCGACCCACAGACTGAGCCAGCGCTCGAACAGACTCATCGCCGCAGGCGCGGCGCGCTCGGTCGTCGTTGCGGGCGGTCTTGGGGTCATCGCATCACGCGGCTCAGCTGCGGCCGATTGCCTGCAACGCACCGCGCAAGCTCGACAGGTCCATGGTCTCGATCGGCAGGGCCAGCAGCTGCAGCATGCGGTAGCCCAGCGCCTGGCGCGTGAGCTCGAACGCGCGGCGCCTGCCCTCGTCGCCACCGTCGGCGATCGAGGGATCCGGGTAGCCCCAATGCACCTGCACCGGCGCCCCGGGGAAGTGCGGGCAGGTTTCCCTGGCCGCGCTGTCGCACACCGTGATCACCGCGGCAAGCGGCGCGGCGCCCGGTGCGGCGAATTCGTCCCAGCTCTTGCTGCGTGGCATTCCGGCATCGACGCCCGCAGCCGCAAGCGCCTCGAGCGCGAACGGGTTGATCCGCCCACTCGGCGCGCTGCCCGCGCTGTGCGCGACCACGGGTCGGCCGAGGCGCCGCGCCCAATGGTTGAGCATCGCCTCGGCGAGCACGCTGCGCGCCGAGTTGTGCGTGCACAGGACGAGGACATGGGCGGGCGAGTCACTCATCCGCAGCAACCCGTCGGCGCTGCGGCCACCGTCCCGCCGGCGGCCTTGCTTCGCGGCGCGCAGCACGCGGGGGCAGCGGCAGTGGCGGCGCGGGACTTCGGGCTGAAGGTCGGCACGTCGGCCAGCGTCTGGAATTGCTCCCACGCCACGCCCTGCGGGTCGGTGATCCAGTGCTTGTCGCTGCGCGCGTAGCAGCAGCTGACCTGGTCCTCGACGGACATGGCGAAATCGGCCGCAGCGGCGTGCTCGCGCATCGCCCGGAGTTCGTCCGCATCGTCGGTCTGCATCCCCAGGTGGTCGATGCCCAGGCGCTCGCCCCAGGTCGAGATCGCGAAGTTCAGCTTCGGGTCTTCGAGCATCCACTTGGCATAGTCCTTCTCGCGGCGCGTGGGCTCGGCGCCGAACAGCTTCGAATAGAAGCCAATGCTGTGTTCGAGATCCTTCACGTGCATGTGGACATGGAAGCGCTTGCTCATGGCAGTCTCCTTGGTGGATTCAACAGGTGCGCTCAACAGGCGGGCCTGCAGGCGACGGTGTGGCCGCGGCCCTGGCAGCAGTTCTCGGTCAGGTAGGCCAGCAGGCCGTTCATGCGCTCGAAATCGGCGCGATAGATCAGGAAGCGGCCGTCGCGCTGCTGCGTCACCAGGCCCGAGGCCATCAGCTCCTTGAGATGGAACGACAGCGTGGCCGGCGGCACGCCGGCGCCCTCGCTCATCGCCCCCGGCGTCAGGCCCCTCGGCCCGGCCACCACGAGCGCGCGGAACACTTTCAGGCGCAGGGGCTGTGCCAGGGCAGCCAACGAGGCGACTACGGTTTGCTCTTCCATATTTCCAGAATACTCGAAAAGTAAGGCTTTCGCAACGCCCCCCAGTGGACAATGCGCCGATGAGCGACACCCTGACCCTGACGCGCCCCGACGACTGGCACCTGCACCTGCGCGACGGCGCGGCCATGGCCGCCGTTCTGCCGGCCTCCGCGCGGCAGTTCGCGCGTGCGATCGTGATGCCCAACCTGAAGCCGCCGGTCGCGACGGCCACCGCGGCAGCGGCATACCGGGATCGCATCGTCGCGGCGCTGCCCGCAGGCGCCGAGTTCACACCGCTGATGACGCTGTACCTGACCGAGACGCTGACGCCCGCGGAGATCGCGCGCGCGAAGGGGGCGGGCGTGGTGGCCGTCAAGCTCTATCCCGCCGGCGCGACGACGAACAGCGATGCCGGGGTGACCGACATCCGCAAGACCCATCCGACACTGGAAGCGATGCAGCGTGGCGGCATGCCGCTGCTCGTGCACGGTGAGGTGACCGATCCCGACGTCGACGTGTTCGACCGTGAAGCGGTGTTCATCGAGCGCGTGATGCAGCCGCTGCGGCGCGACTTTCCTGAACTCAAGGTTGTGTTCGAGCACATCACGACGCAGGAGGCCGTCGACTACGTGGTCGGCAGCGGCCGCTTCACTGCCGCGACGATCACCGCGCACCACCTCCTCTACAACCGCAACGCGATCTTCAAGGGCGGCCTGCGCCCGCACTACTATTGCCTGCCGGTGCTCAAGCGCGAGCTGCATCGGCTCGCGCTGGTGAAGGCCGCCACCAGCGGCAGTGCGAAGTTCTTCCTCGGCACGGACAGCGCACCGCACGCCGCTGCGCTGAAGGAGAACTCGGTGTGCGGCGCCGGCTGCTACACCGCGCCGGCAGCCCTGGAGCTGTACGCCGAAGCGTTCGAGGCCGCCGGGGCACTCGACAAGCTCGAGGCCTTCGCGAGCTTCCACGGGCCCGACTTCTATGGCCTGCCGCACAACCGCGGCACCGTCACGCTGCGACGCCACGCCTGGACCTTGCCCGAGACGGTGCCCTTCGGCGACACGGTGTTGAAGCCACTGAGGGGTGGCGAAGAACTCCATTGGAGGATGCAATGAATCGCGATCGCGTGATGCTGCTGATCGATGCAGACAATGTGTCGATCGACGTGATCGAACAGGCCGTCGCATGGGTGCACAAGCACTACGGCGGGCCGCATGTGCGGCGGGCCTACTGCACGGCCGAGAGCGCGGTCAGGCACCAGGCACAGTTCAAGCGCCTGTCGATCCGGCCGATGGTCAACCTCGCCGCCGGCAAGAATTCAACCGACATCGCGCTGGCCGTCGATGCGGTCGACCTGGCCACGACGGAACGCCCAGACGTGGTGGTGATTGCATCGTCCGATTCGGACTTTGCGCCCTTGGTGGCCCGGTTGCGCGAAAAGGGCTGCCGCGTCGTCGGCGTGGGTCAGGACGGCAAGACGGGTGACGAGACGATCGCGGCCTACGATGACTACGAGGTGCTGTCGCACAGCGCGAGGCGGACCGTGGGCACGGCGGCGGAAGGCACGCCCGCCAAGGCGGTGCCCGCGAAGGCTGCGGCGACGCAAGGCCGGGTGGCCGGACGCAAGGCGGTGACCAGGAAGACGACGCGCGCCGCGCCGCCGCCCGCGCCGGAATTGCCCGACAAGGTGCGTGCGATTCTGCAGGCACTGCCCGCGCTGGCGGCCGGCGACAAGGTGGAACTGCGTGTCGCGGCCGAGCGTTTGCGCGAGGCGGGCCTGCTGTCGCGCAGCGGTTCGTCGACCAAGCTGTTCGCGCCGCACGCCGAATGGTTCGAACTGCTGCCGCCGAAGGCACCCAATCACGTTCGCTGGCGTGCGCCGTGATGCCTGCAGCCTACCGGCACGTTCCACGTCAAGCGAGCGCGGCCGCGCCGGCGAAGACCCTACCTTCGTCGAGGGCAGTTGGGCTTTCGAGGAAATCGGCCCCACGCGCTTGAAGGACGGCCCCGCGCCCTAACATTCGCGCGGTCCGGGGGCCTTCGACCCCTGGTTGAATCGACGCCATGAAACGCATCGTCCTGTTCGTGATCACCAACCTGGCCGTGATGCTGGTGCTGGGCCTGGTGGTCAACCTGTTCGGCCTCAACCGCTTCCTGACGGCCAATGGCCTGAACCTGTCGGGGTTGCTCGCCTTCGCCGCCGTGATGGGCTTCGGCGGCGCGATCATCTCGCTGCTGATGAGCAAGCCGATGGCCAAGTGGAGCACGCGTGCCCAGGTCATCA
>JAOUIM010000230.1 GCA_029884035.1 Aquincola sp.
CCAGGTCGCCGGTGCGAAAGAAGCGCTTGCCGTCGAGCTCGAGAAAGGCCGCGCGCGTCGCCTCGGGCTGCTGCCAGTAGCCGTCGAAGACCATCGGCCCGGCGGTGACGATCTCGCCGGTTTCGCCCGCCCCCAGCTCGCGCCCCGTCTCGGGGTCGACGATGCGTGAATCGGCGCCGATGTAGGGGATGCCCAGGCACTGCTGCTTGGGCTTGTGCAGCGGGTTGCTGTGGCTCGGCGCAGCGGTCTCGGTCAGGCCATAGCCTTCGATGAAGACCAGGCCGAACTCTCGCACCAGTCTCTCGGCCACCGCCTGCGGCATCGCGCTGCCACCGCCCGACAGCAGCTCGAGGCTCGCGAGGCGCTCGCGCGTGAGGTTCGGGCTCGCGAGCAGGTCGATCACCATCGTCGGGATGCAGGTCCAGCGCTGCACGCGATGGCGCTCGATCAGCTGCAGCGCGAGTTCGCGGTCCCAGCGGGGCATGAGGGCCAGCGTTCCGGCCGCGGCCACCGACGCGCACACCGAGTAGACGAAGCCCGTGATGTGGAACATCGGCACTGCGGCCAGCGCCACCTGCCCCGCGGCAAGACCGCCGGCCCACAGCGCCGACGCGATGGTGTTGTGCGACAGGCTGGTGTGTCGGTGCATGCAGCCCTTGGGCCGCCCGGTCGTGCCCGAGGTGTAGGCGATCAGTGCAAGCGACTGCACGTCGCACGTGGTCGGCCCGGGGCGCAGGCCCGCGACCAGTGCGGTGTGCCACACGTGCCACCCCGTGCCGGCGGGTGCGGCCGGCCACGCCGCGTCGTGGTGAAAAAGGGCATGCAGCGCGGGGGACCCTGCGAGGTCAGGCGGCGGTGCCGGCATCGCATCGGCATAGCGCACGACGAGCACGTCGGCGGGCCGCTTTGCCACATCGAGCGCATCGATCGCCTGCGCCATCACAGCCAGGCCGTCGCCCGCCGCCACGACGCCACGCACGCCGGCGTCGGACAGGCAATGGGCCAGCTCGTCGGCGCGCAGCATCGGGTTGACCAGCACCACCACCGCGTCGGCGCGCCACGCCGCATACACCGCAACCAGGAACTGCGGGCTGTTCTGCAGGTACAGTGCGATCCGGTCGCCGCGTGTAAGACCACGCGATTGCCACCAGCCCGCCAATGCCTCGGCCTGCCGATGCAGTTCGCCGTAGCTCATCTGCGCGCCGAAAAACAGCGTCGCGGGGATCTCGGGGTGGCGGCGCGCGACGACCTCGAGGTTGAAGCCGAGTGCGGTCACCGGCAGCTCGATCGTGCGCGGCACGCGCGGCGGCCACACGGCATGGTGTGGCATCGGACGCGACATCGTCACGGAGCGGCTCTGGCGCTCAGCGCTGGTGCCGCTGCGCCTCTTCCTGCTCGCGCATCTTCACGCACTCGGGATGCGTGCGCAGCGCGGCACTCTCGCACTCGCGCTTCATGCAGACCAGCTGCGACAGGAAGTTGCGGTCACCACAGCGCTCGCGCGGGCCCTGCATGGCGTCGACCACCGCAGCCAAGGGCCCGGACGCCGCCGTGCGGCCCCTCGCCTCCGCCGTCGTCACCGGTTCGCCGGGACGCAGCGACACGCCGTCGCCCACGCTGCGCGGCGCGGCCGCGATCGGCTCGGTCGAACGCAACGGCGCCGCATCGGCCGGTGTGCTCGCCCCCGCACGCGGCACGCGCGGCGGCAGCACCGACAGGACCGTCTCGTTCGGTTCGATGCCCGGTCGCGGCGCGGCCAGCGCTTCGCTGGCAGGCGCCGACGCGGGTGTCGATGCCATGCCGGCTGCCAGCCCCGGCAGGACGCGGTCGACGTGCCCGCCTGCCCGCGCGAACCACCACCACGCCAGCACATTCAGCACGAGCAGCAGCGCCAGCACGACGAGCGACTGCCGGCGCGTGAAGTGCAGCGCCGCCGCGGAAACAGGCGCGGACGAGGGCGCACGGTCCACCTCGGGCATCGCTGCCAGCGGCGCGGGTGCCGATGGCATCAGCACGGTTCGCTCGCCGCCGCCGGTCGCCGGCGGCACGTCGGCCCCAGCCGTGGGCAGGTCGCCCGGCCCGGTGAGGATGTCGATGTCCTTGTCGCGCAAGGCGAAGCCCGGCATCGTGCGGTCGCCCGCCTGCCGCACCGGCATCGCGATGCGGCCCTCGAGCACATCGCGCAGCATGTGCACGCTCTGCGGCCGGTCGGGCGGCTTCAGTGCGAGCATCCAGTCGATCGCCGCCAGGAAGCCCTGCGTGCAGTCCGGCGGTCGCAGGTCGGTCAGGCGCGGCTGGTCGTCGTGCAGCGCGCGCGACGCGGCCGGCACCGGTTCGAGGCCGGTGATCAGGAAGTAGATCGTGCCGCCGAGCGCATACAGGTCGGTCCAAGGCCCCTGACGCATCGCGCTCTGGTCAGCGTACTGCTCGAGCGGCGCGAAATGCGGCTTCATGATCGAAGTCAGCGCCTTGTTGCCCTCGCCGATCACGCGCCGCGCTGCGCCGAAGTCCAGCAGCACAGGCAGTCCATCGTCGCCAAGCAGGATGTTGTCGGGCGCGATGTCGCGGTGGTACACGCCTTCCTTGTGCAGCACCTCGAGCGCCGACAGCAGCGCATCGAGCACGCGCCGGCAGGCGACCTCGCCCGGCGGCACGACCATGCCCGCGCGCACCTGGCGCAGCGTGCGGCCCTGATAACAAGGCATCACCATGTAGGCGGTGCCGTTGTCTTCCCAGAACCGGTACACCTTGACCAGCGACGGATGATCGAAGCGCGCGAGCATGCGTGCCTCGTTGATGAACGAGCGCAGGCCGAGCGCGAACGTGTCGGCCATCGGCTGCGAACGCACCGACACCCTGAGGCCCTCGCCGCGATCGGCCAGCGTGCCGGGCATGTACTCCTTGAGCGCCACCTCGCGCTCGAGCGCGTGGTCCCAGGCCAGGTAGACGATGCCGAAGCCGCCACTGCCGAGCACACGGCGGATCTCGAACTCCGCCACGCGCGTGCCGGCGGCCAGCGCGACGACCGCGTCGCCGCCTTCGCCTTTCGAAGACAGCGGCGGTGCGGACTGGCCTTCAGGCGTTGGCGCGGCAGCCTCAGACATCCAGCCAGCTTAGCAGGGGCCGGTGCGCGTCGGGCCTTCGCCATGGGGGCGCGGCGTGACCGATCTGCCATACCGCCCGGGCGAATGGCGCTTGGCCGGTGGCATGATGACGGGCCGTCCTGCGGACGCAGGACTCGATCCCGACTTGACATGAGTTCCACATTCGTGCGCCACCGCCGAGACCTGCTCGCGGCTCCCCTTCTATTGATGTGGTTGCCTGCTGCCACCGCGCAGGGCAAACCGGCAGCGACGGTCGTGCTGGCGGTCAGCGCCCGTGCGCAGGCGGGGGACAAAGCGCCGCGTCGCACCGACTTCGAACCTGGGCAGCTCGAACGCCTGCCGCAGCACACGATCCGCACCACCACGCCCTGGTACAGCGGCGCGCACGAGTTCTCGGGCCCGCTGCTGCGCGACGTGCTCGACGCCGCCGGGGTGCCTGCGCGCGCCGAAGGCACGGCGCGGTGCACCGCACTGAACGATTACCGGGTCGACCTGCCGCTCGACGATGCACGGCGCTTCGACGTCGTCGTCGCGCGCCTGCTCGATGGCAAGCCGATGAGCGTGCGCGAGAAGGGCCCGTTGTTCATCATGTATCCGTTCGACGAGCGCCCCGAGCTGCGCACCAGCGTGTACTTCAGCCGCTGCATCTGGCAGCTCAAGGCGATCGAGGTCGTGTGACGAGCGGGCCGACCGCGATGCGGGGGTGGGCGCCGCGCGGCAGGTTGCTGCTGACCGTGGTTGTCGGGCTGCTGCTGGCTGCCGCCCTCGCCGCGGTGGCGTGGGTGCAGGTGCGGCAGCACAAGTTGCTCGATGCGACGGTGGGCTATCAGGATGACTATCTTCAGATCAGCCTGAACCAGTTGCAGAGCGAATACCTGCGCCTGCGCCTGGCGCTGGACGCCGCAGCGGCCGCGCCCGAAGCGCAGCACGAGGCGGTCCAGATGCGCTACGACATCTTCGTCAGCCGGATCGACCTGCTGAGCTCCGGCCGGCTTGGCCGCGTCGTGCCCGATCGCGAGGACCTCGCGCCCATCGTCGCCCAGCTGGAAGCCTTCGTCGAACAGGCCGACACCCTGCTTGGCCCGCGGGCCGCGGCCGCCTTCGATGCGGCCGCGATCGATCGCCTGCGTGCATCGCTGGCCCCGCTCGATGCACCGATCCAGGAACTCGTGCTCAGCGCCTCGCACTACGTCTCGGCCCAGGTGGCTCAACGCTACGAGGCGGTGGCGACCCAGGGCCGCATCGGCGTGACCTTGACCGCGCTGCTGGCGGCCTCGTCGGTCGGCTTTGCACTCTTCGCCTTCCAGATGCTGCGCCTGGAGGAGCGGCGCGCGCGCGACCTCGAGACACTGGCCGCAGACCTGCGAAAGGCGCAGCGCGCCGCCGAGAGCGCCAGCCAGGCCAAGAGCGCGTTCCTGGCGAACATGAGCCACGAGATCCGCACGCCGTTCCAGGGCCTGCTGGGCATGCTGCAGGTGCTCGACAGCGAGCGCCTCGAGCCGGCCCAGCGGCGGCAGCTCGACACTGCGCGCCGCTCCGCGCAGCACCTGCTGGCGGTCCTCAACGACGTGCTGGACATGTCGCGCCTCGAAGCGGGCACGTTGGCCCTGACGCCCGCGCCGGTGGACCTGCGCCAGGTGTTCGCCGAGGTGCGCGCCTTGATGGGCGGGTCGGCCGGCGAAAAGGGCCTCGTGCTCGAGACGGATGTCGACGCCGCGATACCCGCGCAGTTGTGGCTCGATGGCACGCGCGTGCGGCAGATCCTATTCAACCTCGTGTCCAACGCGATCAAGTTCACCGAGCGTGGCGCGGTCACGGTCGAGGCGCGCCAACGCGCCGGCGCGCTCGTCCTGTCGGTCGCCGACACCGGGATCGGGATCGACGATCGCACGCGTGCGCGGCTGTTCCAGCGCTTCAGCCAGGGCGACGATTCCACCGCGCGCCGCCATGGCGGCACCGGCCTGGGGCTGGAGATCTCGCGCAGCCTGGCCCGCCTGATGGGCGGCGACGTCACGGTCGACAGCGAGCCGGGCCGCGGCAGCCGCTTCGAGGTGCGGCTGCCGCTGACGCCGGTCCAGGTGCCGGCGGCAACCGCGCCCGCGGCCGCAACGGAGGCGCAGGCGCCGCCGGCCGCAACGCGCGCGTTGAGCCTGCTCGCGGCCGATGACAACGAGGTCAATCGCGAGGTGCTCGCGGCGATGATCGAAATGCTCGGCCACCGCGTGACCTTCGCCGCCAACGGCGTGGAGGCGGTTCAGGCCGCCGGTGCCCAGCGGTTCGACCTGGTGCTGATGGATCTGCACATGCCCGAGATGGACGGCATCGACGCCGCGCGGGCGATCCGCGCCCTGGCCGGCGACATCGCTCGCGTGCCCATCGTCGCGCTCACCGCCGACGCGTTCGCCGACACGCGTGCGCGTTGCGAGGCAGCGGGGATGGACGAGTTCCTGAGCAAGCCGGTGGGCCTGCCGGAGCTGACCGCGCTGCTGTCACGCTTCGCGGCCGCGCGCGTCGTGCGTACAGCTTGATCGGGCGCTGATCCGCGGTCCAAGCGCGGTCGCGCTGCCCGCATGCGCAATTGTGCGCACAAAAGACACCTCAAGTCCGCGCGGCCGGCATCCGAAAACCGGCTCACGGCCCCAACCACTTCGATGACGGGGACGGAACCCGACCGGCCAACCGGCCGGATCAGGACTCAACACCGTTAGCAGGAGTGCAATCATGCCCATGACCATCAACACCAACCTCGTTTCGCTGAACGCGCAACGCAACCTGTCCACCTCGCAGTCGTCGCTGGCGACCTCGATGCAGCGCCTGTCCTCGGGCCTGCGTGTCAACAGCGCCAAGGACGACGCGGCCGGCCTCGCGATCTCCGAGCGCATGGGCGCCCAGGTTCGCGGCATGAACGTCGCGATCCGCAACGCCAACGACGCGATCTCGCTGTCGCAGACCGCTGAAGGCGCGCTCGGCAAGGTCGGCGACATGCTGCAGCGCATGCGCGAACTCGCGGTGCAGTCGGCCAACGCGACCAACGGCGCCAGCGACCGCGCCAAC
>JAOUIM010000231.1 GCA_029884035.1 Aquincola sp.
TGTCGGTGGCATCACCACAGCCGACGACCGCCGGAATGCCGAGTTCGCGCGCGATGATTGCCGCATGGCAGGTGCGGCCGCCGCGATTGGTGACGATGGCACTGGCCTTCTTCATCACCGGTTCCCAGTTCGGGTCGGTCATGTCGGTGACCAGCACATCGCCCGGCTGCACACGGTCCATCTCGGCCGCACTCTTGACCAGGCGCACCGGACCGGTGCCAATCTTCTGGCCGATCGCGCGCCCTTCGGCCAGCACGGCGCTATGCCCCTTGAGCTTGAAGCGCTGCTCCACCTGTCCGGCACCCTGGCTCTTGACCGTCTCCGGGCGCGCTTGGAGGATGTAGAGCTTGCCGTCCTTGCCGTCCTTGCCCCACTCGATGTCCATCGGGCGCCCGTAGTGCCGCTCTATAACCATGGCGTAGCGTGCAAGCTCGAGCACGTCCGCATCGGTCAACGAATAACGGTTGCGCAGCTCGGCCGGGTTGTCCTCGGTCCTGACCAGCTTGCCGGTCGCAGTCTTGTCCTCGGTACCTGTAAAGGTCATGCGCTGCAGCTTGGAGCCGAGGCTGCGCCGGATCAGCGCGGCCTTGCCGGCGGCCAGCATGGGCTTGTGGACGTAGAACTCGTCGGGATTCACCGTACCTTGCACCACCGGCTCACCCAGCCCCCAACTCGAAGTAACAAAGACGACGTCCTGGAAGCCCGATTCGGTGTCGATCGTGAACATCACGCCCGCGCTGCCTAGATCGGAGCGCACCATGCGCTGCACTCCAGCCGAGAGTGCGACGTCGGCGTGGGCAAAGCCCTTGTGCACCCGGTAGCTGATCGCGCGGTCGTTGTACAGCGACGCGAACACTTCACGCATTCTGGCCAGCACCTCGTCGATGCCGTGCACGTTGAGAAACGTCTCCTGCTGCCCCGCAAAAGAAGCGTCGGGCAGATCTTCAGCAGTCGCAGAAGAGCGCACCGCAAACGTCGCTTGCGGGTTGTCGGCCGAGAGTTGGGTATAGGCTTCACGCACTGCCGCCTCGAGCGGCGGTGGGAACGTCGCGGCGTGGACCCAGCCGCGGATCTCAGCTCCCGCCGCGGCCAGCGCCCTGACATCGTCGGCGTTGAGGGCGCCCAGCCGTGCATTGATGCGTTCGGTGAGATCCCCATAAGCGAGGAACTCGCGGAACGCATGTGCCGTCGTCGCGAAGCCGCCAGGCACGCGCACGCCCGAGGCAGCGAGCTGGCTGATCATTTCGCCGAGGCTGGCGTTCTTGCCGCCGACGACCTCGACATCGGCCATCCTCAGTTGTTCGAACGGTACGACCAGGGCGGTCGCCAGAGGTGCGTCAGACATGGTGGGGAAGCTCCGTGATGACAAGACGAATCTCGTGATGGCGCGATGCAAGCCGGCGCTTCGACCCCCCTTCCGGGCAGCGGCCACTGGGAGTCTGGGAGGGAGCGCATCGGCAGGTGCAGCGGCAAAGGTTTCAGACGATTCTACGGGGCCGCCGTCCCTCTATGATCCCCCGACACCCCCCGTGTTGAGCTCCCTCATGCCGAACCGCACCGTGTTTTTCGTTTCCGACGGCACTGGGATCACCGCCGAAACCTTCGGCCATTCGATCCTGGCGCAGTTCTCCATCCATCCCCGACGAGTTCGGCGCCCCTTCATCGACACTGTCGAGAAGGCCCAGGCTGTGGTTGAAGAAATCAATCGCACCGCCGTGCACGAGGGCAATCGGCCGATCGTGTTCATCACCCTGGTCAGGGATGACGTTCGCAACATCGTCGCTGGCGAGGAATGCCGAGGCATGGTGCTGGATATGTTCCGCGCCTTCGTCGAACCGCTGGAGGTCGAACTGGGCATCAAGAGCAGCCACCGCGTCGGCCGGTTCACCGATGCTGCCAAGAGCGAGGAGTATCACGATCGAATCGAGGCCATCAACTATTCGCTCGTGCATGACGACGGCCAGAGCGCAAGGAACCTCGAGAATGCAGACGTCATCCTCGTGGGGGTTAGCCGCAGCGGCAAGACACCGACTTCCCTGTATCTGGCGATGCAGCATGGGATCAAGGCTGCCAACTATCCGCTCATTCCAGAGGACTTCGAGCGCGCAAAGCTGCCCTCCGCGCTCGCGTCCCACAAGCACAAGTGCTTCGGCCTGACGATCGATCCCGAACGGCTGGCGCAGATCCGCCACGAACGGCGTCCGAGCAGCAAATACGCGTCGCTGGAGAACTGCCGTTACGAGGTGGCGGAGGCCGAACGCATGATGCGGCGCGAGGGCATCTCTTGGCTCAGCTCGACCCACAAGTCGATCGAGGAGATCGCCACCACGATCCTGCGCGACATCCGGCCCGACAGGCTGATCTATTAGACCAGTCGGCTAGCGCCGGGTCGCAGGTCCGGCAACGAAGAAGCCCAGCGTCTCGCGGCTGTATTCGACGCGCACGCCGTTGTCGCACTGGTCACACCACCACACGGCCAGCGTGCCGTCGGGCTCGCGGCCGATGGTGGCAATCGCACTGCCCGGCTCAGGGACCTCGACCAGAAATCTCATGCGGGGCCGCTCGCGTTGCGGCTCGACGATCGCGAAGTACAGGCCCTGCTCGCCGCTGCAACGGCGATAGGCCCCGACGAAAGCAATCTGCGGCTTGCCCCGGCCGTCGAAAGAACCCTCGACCAGGAACACGTAGCCATCGAAAGACCCACTGGGCTGCAGCTCGAGCAAGGCCTCGCTGAGCAGGTCGCGGCTGAAGGCTTCGGCGGCGCACCAATCGGGATGCAGCCGCTTGATGGCCACACCTTGGACACGGGTCGACCGGGGCGCCCACTTCGCACGCCGCCACCACGGCGCTGCCGCGGGCTCGGGCGATACGACAAGAAGATCGGAAGGCACCGCCCTCGCGACCGGGATCGAGACCGCGCAAGCCAGGACCAGAAGCAGCGCGAGCGCTCTCATGCCGGCGACCGCTGGGAACAACTCGCGTACAGGCAGATCGCCGCTGCCGCTGCCACATTGAGCGACTCTTGCCCGCCCGGCTGCGGAACTCGCACGGTGGCACGGCATCGCGCCAGCAGGGCAGCATCGACGCCCTGGCCTTCGTGCCCGAACACCCAGGCACACGGCCAGGGCAGATCGAAGTTGTCGATCGCAGCCAGCGCATGAGAACTGGTCGCCAGCATGGGCACCGCGAGGGCTGCGAGATCGTCGGGCGCCAGGCCCTCGCTCATCTGAAGGGCAAAGTTCGCGCCCATGGCTGCACGCAGAACCTTTGGCGACCACAGGCCCGCCGTGCCCTCGATTGCCAGCACCTGCGTAAAGCCCATGGCGGCGGCACTGCGCAGGATGCTGCCTACGTTGCCCGCGTCCTGCACTCGGTCGAGCACGACAGTGGGCCGTTCCGGATCGAGCCGCGCGTCGCCCGGGGCGTCCACGAGAAATCCGATTCCGGGGCTCGAGCCCAACGAACTCAGCCCCTCGAACAGGACGTCCGGCACCCGAGCCACCCGCGCAGCGCGCATGGCCAAGGCCCGCACGACGGGCTGGTCCCAGGCCGACTCGGCGATGACGGCCTGCGGGGCGGGACGCTGCGCGCGCGTCCATGCCTCGCACAGGTGCTCGCCTTCGAGCCACAGTTCGCCAGCTTTTCGGTAGCCCGTGCTGTGCCGTGCGAGGCGCCTGACTCGCGCAAGCAGCGGGTTGGCCCGCGAGGTGATGGCTTGCACGGGGGTCACAATGGCATCCCGGCGTCGCCTGAGCACACGGCGCGCACGGGCGCGAAGCTGCGCCGATGGTGTGCACAGGCGCCATGCAGGCGCAGCGCATGGAGGTGTTCTGGCGTCGGATAGCCCTTGTGTTCGGCGAAGCCGTACTGCGGATGTTCGTGGTGCAAACGCGCCAGCAGCGCATCGCGGTATACCTTGGCCACGATCGAGGCCGCCGCGATCGCTGCGACGCGGGCATCGCCCTTGATGATGGCCTCGGCAGGTACCCTGAGCACCGGAATTCGGTTGCCATCCACCAGCACCCGTGCAGGCAGCAGGCGCAACCCCTCGACCGCACGTCGCATCGCGAGCATCGTCGCCTGCAGGATATTGAGGTCGTCGATCTCCTGCACGGTGGCCTCGGCCACGCTCACGCACAACGCCTTTGCGCGGATCTCGGCATCGAGCCGGCAGCGTGTCGACGGCCCAAGGGTTTTCGAGTCAGCCAGGCCCTTGATGGGGTGCAGGTCATCCAGGATCACGGCCGCCGCGACCACCGGCCCAGCCAGCGGTCCGCGGCCGACCTCGTCGACGCCGGCCACGAGCCCGGGCCCCGACCAGCCGAGGGCCAACTGCTCAGGCTTGCCCGAGGACCTGCGCGATCGCATCGGTGGCACGGCGAGCAGTATCGCGCCGTAGGAGACGGTGCAGTTCGACGAAGCGCGCGGCGACGGCGTCCCGCCGCGCGGGCTCGTCGAGCCAAGCGAGCACATCGGAGGCGAGCCGTTCGGGTGTGGCGTCGCGCTGGATTCGTTCGGGGACAACGAACGCCTCGCAAAGGATGTTGGGCAATCCCACCCAGGGCTGATACGCCATGCGTTTCATTAGCTGCCACGACAACGGATTCATTCTGTACGCAATCACCATCGGACGCTTGAACAGCGCCGCCTCCAGTGTGGCCGTGCCGCTGGCGATCAGGGTGACATCGCACGCAGCCAGCGCTTCGTGCGAGTGCCCATCGAGCAGATCGATCCGGACTCCGGGCGCAAAACGCGGAAGCAGGGATTCGATCCGCGCACGCAGCCCGGGAACGACAGGCAGCAGGAAGCGCAAGGACGAGCGCTGCCGCGCCAGGTGCGCCGCGGCTTCGAGGAAAGCAGGCGCGATGTGGTCGATCTCGGATCGCCGGCTGCCGGGCAGCAAGGCCACCACGGGGGCATCGGGTGAGATGCCCAGTGCGACACGCGCTGCCGCGCGCGGTGGCTCGAGCGGAATCGCGTCGGCCAGTGGGTGGCCAACATAGGTCGCGCCGACGTGGTGCCGGGCAAGCAAGGGCGGCTCGAACGGGAACAGGCACAGGACATGGTCTGCACTGCGTGCCATCTTCGCGGCGCGACCGCCGCGCCAGGCCCAGATCGAGGGACAGACGAACTGGATCGTTTTGATTCCCGCCGCCTTGAGTCGGGCCTCGAGTCCGAGGTTGAAGTCCGGCGCGTCCACACCGATGAAGGCGTCGGGACGGTCGTGCAGCAGACGCTCGGCCAGAGCATCCCGAATGCCGGCGATCTCGCGGTAGTGACGCAAGACCTCGACATAGCCGCGCACAGCAAGCTTGTCATGCGACCACCAGGCATCGAACCCGTGTGCAGCCATCCGCGGCCCGCCAATGCCGGCGGTACGGACGTCGGGCCACCGTTGCTTCAGTCCGGCGAGCAGAAGGCCAGCGAGCAGATCGCCCGAGGCTTCACCGGCGACCATCGCAAGGCGCATGTCCTCAGCGGCGCAAGGCGCGCGCACCCGCGATCCCGCCGAGCCGCTGGCGCGATCCCGTAATCGCCTGTCCGCGCGGACCGGTTCGTCGGCAGGCGTATCTGAGCCGCATCGGCAAAGCGGTGCTACCTTGCGATGCCACGCGTGGACGCCGCCAGGAAGTCCAGCAGCAGCGCCACGTCGGCATCGCCCTCGACAGTGGAGCCGCGCAGCGCCTGGATTGCCGTTCGGGCGGCCTCGAGAGTCAGGCCGTCGCGATAGAGCAGGCGATGCATCTGCTTGACCTGGGCGATTCGCTCCTTGGAGAAGCCGCGTCGCCGCAGGCCTTCGACGTTGAAGCCCGAGATGCTCAACGGGTGCCCCGAAGCCATCATGAAGGGCGGCACGTCCTGCGACACGTGGCTCTGGAAGCCGGTCATCGCATGCGCGCCGATCTTGCAGAACTGGTGGACGCCCGTGAGCCCCCCGACGATGACCCAATCCCCGACATGCACGTGCCCGGCGAGCGTCGCGTTGTTCGCGAGGATCGTGCGGTTGCCGACCTGGACATCGTGTGCGAGGTGCACGTAGGCCATGATCCAGTTGTCGTCGCCCAGGCGCGTCGTGCCGGCGTCCTGCGCCGTGCCCCGGTTGATGGTGGCGAACTCGCGAATCGTGTTGCCATCGCCGATCTCCACGCCG
>JAOUIM010000232.1 GCA_029884035.1 Aquincola sp.
CCTGCTCGATATCGGCGTCGGGCATGACCACCATGTGGTTCTTCGCGCCGCCGAGCGCCTGCACGCGCTTGCCGTGGTGCGCGCCGGTCTCGTAGATGTACTGCGCGATCGGGGTCGAGCCGACGAACGACAGTGCCTTCACGTCGGGGTGCTCGAGCAGCGCGTCGACCGCCACCTTGTCGCCCTGGATCACGTTGAACACGCCATCGGGCAGGCCGGCCTGCTTGAACAGCTCGCCCATGAAGACCGAGGGCGAGGGGTCACGCTCACTCGGCTTGAGGACGAACGTGTTGCCGCAAGCGATCGCCACCGGGAACATCCAGCAGGGCACCATGCACGGGAAATTGAACGGCGTGATGCCGGCGACCACGCCGAGCGGCTGGCGCAGCGTCCAGTTGTCGATGCCGGTGGAAACCTGGTCGGTGAAGTCGCCCTTGAGGAGTTGCGGGATGCCGCAGGCGAACTCGACGATGTCGATGCCGCGCGTGACCTCGCCCTGGGCGTCGGTGAACACCTTGCCGTGTTCGGCGGTGATCATCGCAGCAATCGTGTCCCGATGCTGGTTCATGAGTTCCAGGAACTTCAGCATCACGCGAGCGCGGCGGATCGGCGGCATGTTGGCCCAGGCCGGAAACGCGGCCTGCGCCGCCGCCACCGCGGCATGCACCTCGGCTTTCGAGGCCAGTGCGACCTGGCGCGCTGCCGCGCCGGTGGCTGGATTGAAAACCGGTTGCTGCCGGCCGCTCGTGCTGGGCGTGCGCTGGCCTGCGATCCAATGGCCGACGTCGGTGGTGGTGGTGAAGGCTTCGGGGGCGCCCATGTCGTGCTCCAGCGGGTTCGTGTAAGGGGGCCCACATCGTATCGCCCGCCGACGATCCGCGCGACGCCCAGCCGGGGATGTTGGAAGTTGAGTGCTGCGAGGGTGGGCCGAACACGGACAGGGGTCCGCCGCGTCGCCGACAATGCGCCGGGCAATGCCCGGGTGGTGAAATTGGTAGACACAGCGGACTTAAAATCCGCGGCTTCTCGCAGGAGGGCGTGCCGGTTCGATCCCGGCCCCGGGCACCACAAGGAGATTCGCTGTTGGCCCTCTTCGCGCAGGAAGCGCTCAATCCCGGTGTGCGCAAGCGCGAGGTGTTCGGGTGGGCGATGTACGACTTCGCCAACTCGGGCTACACCACTGTCGTCCTGACGGCTGTCTTCAACACTTACTTTGTCGGTGTCGTGGCGGACAACGCACGGTGGGCCACGCTCGCGTGGACGCTCGCGCTGGCCGTGTCGTGCCTCGTCGTGATGTTCACGATGCCCGCGCTCGGTGCCTTCGCGGACCTGCGTGCGGCCAAGAAAAGGCTACTGGCGCTGACCACGGCCGCCTGCGTCGCCGCGACGCTCGCGCTGGCGGCCGTCGGGCGCGGCGACGTGGCGCTCGCGGTGCTTGCGATCGTCGTTTCCAACATCTTCTATTCGTATGGGGAGTCTCTCACGGCGGCTTTCCTGCCCGAACTCGCCACGCGCGATGCACTGGGCAAGGTTTCGGGCTGGGGTTGGAGCTTCGGCTACTTCGGCGGGATGCTGTCGCTGGGCCTTTCGCTGGGATACGTCCTGTGGGCGCAGGGCCAGGGCCAGAAAGCCGAGCAGTTCGTGCCCGTCACAATGTTCATCACGGCAGCGGTGTATGGCGTTGCATCGTTGGCCACATTCGCGCTGCTGCGCGAACGTGCGCAGCCGCAGGCCGGCGCGGCGCATGGACTCGGCGAGTCGCTCCGCCGGCTGAAGCAGACTTGGCACGAGGCGAGTCGGTACCGCGATTTCTCGTGGCTGCTCGCATGTGCCACCGCTTACCAGGCCGGTATTGCCGTGGTCATTGCGCTGGCCGCGGTGTATGCGGAGCAGGTGCTGGGCTTCCATCAGTCGCAGACGATGACTCTGGTCTTCCTCGTGAACATCGCCTCGGCCGTCGGGGCGTTTGCCTTTGGCTACTGGCAGGACCGCACCGGCCACAAGCGCGCACTGGCGGTCACGCTCGTCGGCTGGATCGTGATGTGCGCATTGGCCGCGATGGCCACGAGTGCGGCGCTGTTCTGGGTGGCCGCCTGCGTTGCCGGCCTGTGCATGGGCTCGAGCCAGTCGGCCGGCCGGGCGATGGCCGGGCTGCTCGCGCCTCCCGACAGGCTGGCGGAGTTCTTCGGCCTGTGGACGTTTGCTGTGCGCCTGGCTGCCATCGTCGGTCCCGTCACCTACGGGCTCGTGACCTGGGCCACGGCGGGCAATCACCGGTTGGCCATCGTCTCGACCGCCGCCTTCTTCCTGCTCGGACTCGTGCTGCTGCGCTCGGTCAACGTCGAGCGCGGCGCGCGTGAGGCGATTCACCTGGAGCGGGCGCCCTAGAATCGAACGATCGTTCGATTTATCGTGGGAGCGTTCGGTCGCGCGGGTGCAAAGCCTAGAATGCCCTTTACGTTAACGTCAATTGCTCGAGGAGTTGCGTCCCATGAAGGTGCTGGTGCCCGTCAAACGGGTGGTCGACTACAACGTCAAGGTTCGCGTCAAGAGCGATGGCAGCGGGGTGGACATTGCCAACGTCAAGATGAGCATGAACCCCTTCGACGAGATTGCCATCGAGGAGGCCGTTCGTCTGAAGGAGAAGGGGGTGGCCACAGAAGTCATCGCCGTGTCCTGCGGCGTCACCCAGTGCCAGGAGACCTTGCGCACCGCGATGGCCATCGGCGCCGACCGCGCGATTCATGTCGAGACGCCGGCTGACGTCGATCTGCAGCCGCTGGCCGTGGCCAAGCTGCTCAAGGCGCTGGTCGACAAGGAAAAGCCCGGCCTGGTGATCGTTGGCAAGCAGGCCATCGACGATGACTGCAACCAGACGGGCCAGATGCTGGCCGCGCTGGCTGGCCTGCCCCAAGGCACGTTCGCGTCCAAGGTGGAGGTGGCCGACGGCAAGGTCAGCGTCACGCGCGAGGTCGATGGCGGCCTCGAGACGATCCGCCTATCGCTGCCGGCGGTCATCACTGCCGACCTGCGCCTGAACGAGCCGCGCTACGTCACGCTGCCCAACATCATGAAGGCCAAGAAGAAGCCGCTCGAGGCGATCAAACCCGCCGACCTGGGCGTCGACATCACCCCGCGCATCAAGACCCTGAAGGTCAGCGACCCGCCCAAGCGCGGCGCGGGCGTCAAAGTGCCCGACGTGGCCGCGCTCGTTGCCAAGCTCAAGAACGAAGCCAAGGTGATCTGAATGAGCGTCCTCGTCATCGCCGAACACGACCACGGCGCCCTCAAGGGCACGACACTCAACACCGTGACGGCCGCGCTGCAGTGCGGCGGTGACGTGCACGTGCTCGTCGCCGGCCACAACGCATCCGGGGCTGCGCAGGCCGCCGCGCAGATCGCGGGTGTGGCCAAGGTGCTGCACGCCGACAGCGCGTGCCTGGCCGAGCAGCTGGCCGAGAACGTCGCGACCCAGGTCCTCGCGGTCGCGAAGAATTACAGCCACCTGCTGTTCCCTGCCACCGCGCATGGCAAGAACGTGGCGCCAAGGGTGGCGGCCTTGCTCGACGTGGCGCAGGTCAGTGACGCATCGAAGGTCGTCGGGCCCGACACCTTCGAGCGATCAATCTATGCCGGCAATGCGGTGGCCACGGTCCAGACCAGTGATGCGATCAAGGTCGTCACCGTGCGCACCACGGGCTTCGATCCGGCGCCTGCCGCCGGCGGCACCGCGGCCGTCGCGAAGATCGACGCGGTGGCCGACAGCGGCTTGAGCAGTTTCGTCGGCGCGGAGATCGCCAAGCTCGACCGGCCCGAGCTCACCGCCGCCAAGATCATCGTCAGCGGTGGCCGTGCGCTGGGCAGCGGCGACAAGTTCACCGAAGTACTCACGCCGCTGGCCGACAAGCTCGGCGCCGCGTTGGGCGCCAGCCGCGCAGCGGTCGATGCCGGCTATGCGCCCAACGACTGGCAGGTGGGCCAGACCGGCAAGATCGTCGCGCCGCAGCTGTACATCGCCTGCGGCATCAGCGGCGCGATCCAGCACCTGGCCGGCATGAAGGACTCCAAGGTGATCGTGGCGATCAACAAGGATCCCGAGGCACCGATCTTCAGCGTGGCCGACTACGGGCTCGAGGCGGACCTGTTTGTCGCGGTGCCGGAACTGACGAAGGCGCTGTAAGGCACGACTGATCCATTTGCAGGCAATGGGTGCCGAAAGGCACTTCGACGGACCCCCCATGAGTACCTACCACGCCCCCGTCAAGGACATGCTGTTTTGCATGAAGGAACTGGCCAACCTCGATGCCGTTGCGAAGTTGCCCGGGTTCGAGGAAGCCGGCATCGACACCGCCGCAGCGGTTCTCGAGGAGTGCGCGCGGTTCAACGAGAACGTGGTGGCGCCGTTGAATCGTGAGGGCGACGTGAATCCGTCGTCGTTCAAGGACGGTCGGGTCACGACGACGCCCGGCTTCAAGCAGGCGTTCCGGCAGTTCGCCGAGGGCGGATGGCAGGGGCTGCAGCACCCGAGCGACTTCGGTGGCCAGGGACTGCCGAAGACGATCGCGGCGGCCTGCATCGAGATGCTCAACAGCGCGAACCTGAGCTTTGCGCTGTGCCCGTTGCTGACCGACGGTGCAATCGAGGCGCTCCTGACCGCCGGCACGCCGCAGCAGCAGCAGACGTACATCCCGCATTTCATCGATGGCTCGTGGACCGGGACGATGAACCTGACCGAGCCGCAGGCCGGCAGCGACCTCGCGCTGGTGCGCACGCGTGCCGAGCCGCAGCCCGACGGCAGCTACAAGCTGTTCGGCACCAAGATCTTCATCACCTACGGCGAGCACGACATGGCGGACAACATCGTCCACCTCGTCCTCGCGCGAGTCAGCGGGGCACCCGAAGGCGTCAAGGGCATTTCCCTGTTCATCTGCCCGAAGGTGCTGCCCGATGGCCAGCGCAATGACGTGCAATGCGTGTCGATCGAGCACAAGCTCGGCATCAAGGCCAGCCCGACGGCGGTTCTGCAATACGGTGACGGCACCGCAGCCAAGAATGTGAATGGCACCGGACCCGGTGCCGTGGCCTGGATCGTCGGCCAGGAGAACCGCGGCCTCGAGTACATGTTCATCATGATGAACGCGGCGCGCTACGCGGTCGGCGTGCAGGGCATCGCGGTCGCCGAACGCGCCTACCAGCAGGCAGTGGCCTACGCGCGTGACCGCGTTCAGAGCCGCCCGGTCGACGGCTCGATCAACAAGAGCGCGCCGATCATCCATCACCCCGACGTCAAGCGCATGCTGCTGACGATGCGTGCCTACACCGAGGGCTGTCGCGCGATGGCGATCGTGGCGGCCGCGGCGTTCGACGCGGCACACCATGATCCGGACGCCTCCACGCGGGCGCAGAACCAGGCGTTCTACGAGTTTCTGGTTCCGTTGGTGAAAGGATTCAGTACCGAGATGAGCCTGGAGGTAGCCTCGCTCGGCGTGCAGGTGCATGGCGGGATGGGCTACATCGAGGAAACGGGTGCGGCACAGCTGCTCCGCGATGCCAAGATCCTCACGATCTACGAGGGCACGACCGCGATCCAGGCCAACGATCTGGTCGGGCGCAAGACCGCGCGCGATGGGGGCCAAGTGGCCAAGGCGATCGCCGGGCAGATCGAAGCCACCGAGCGCGCGCTCGGCGGGCGCGCCAGCGCCGCGTGCCGCGCGACGCACAAGCACCTGAGCGCAGCACGTGCGGCGTTCGTCGAGGTCGTCGACTTCGTCGCGGGCCAGACCAAGGCGAGCCCGAACGCGGTGTTCGCCGGCTCGGTCCCCTACCTGATGCTCGCTGGCAACGTGGTGGCGGGCTGGCAGCTGGCGCGCGCGCTGGTCGTCGCCGAAGACAAGGCTGGCGAGGACGCGGCCTTCATGGGTGCAAAGGCTGCGACAGCGCGCTTCTACGCCGAGCACATCCTGTCGAAGGTCCCGGGCATTCGCGACAGCATCGTCGAAGGCCACGCGGCCGTGACCGAGATGGCGACGGAGGCGTTCTGATGGGGTTGCCGAAGCAGTTGCAAGGACTTCGGATTCCGGTTGTCGGTGCCCCGCTGTTCATCATCTCGAACCCCAGGCTCGTGATTGCGCAGTGCACG
>JAOUIM010000233.1 GCA_029884035.1 Aquincola sp.
ATGAATGGCGTGCCCGGCTGCAGCAGGTAGCCGGCGGCCGCGACCTTGTAGCGCGCGACGTCGCCTTGCAGCTGGTCCCACAGCCGGCGCCCGGCAAAGATGTCGTGGTTGGAAAGGAATGTCGCCATCGTCGGTGGAGCGGCCTTGTAGTAGTCGGCCAGCTCGACCACCGACTCGGCCTTGCCGCGCGCCGCATCGATGAAGTGGCCAAAGTAGCCGAACGCGAAGGCGCCGCCGCACACGGCGGCATGGCCCCACTCCAGCGGCTTGGCGGTGGCCTCGCAGACCACGTAGCGGTTCGGGTACGAGCGGATCATGTCGGCGATCCGCCGGGTCATCGCACGGCTCTCGGGCTGGTCGTTCCAGTCCGTCGCGCTGTTCTCGATCAAGTGCGGCGTCGCGTCGAGCCGGTAGCCGGCCAGGCCGCGGTTGAGCCAAAAGCGAAGGCTGTCGAGGTGATAGTCGAGCACGCGCGGGTTGCGCAGATTGAAGTCGGGCATCTGCGGACCGAAGGTGCCGAAGTAGAAGTCGCGGCTGCCCGGCGGTGCCCGCGGCGTGTCCTTGGCTTCGCCGGTGTGGTTCCAGCTCTCGGGTCGGTTCGGGTACCAGGGGTTCTTGCCGAAGATGTCCCAGCCCGTCGGCTCGGCATCGCTGAACACGTACCAGTCGCGCCACGGGCTCGCGGGGTCGCTGCGCGCGGCGCCGAACAGCGGGTGCGCGGCGGCGCTGTGATTGATCGCATAGTCCATGATGACGCCGATGCCACGGCGGCCGGCCTGGCGCAGCAGTTCGTCGAAGTCGGCCAGCGTGCCGTAGTCCGGCTCCACGGCACGGTAGTCCGCGGTGGCGTAGCCGTGGTCGCGATCGGCGCTCTTCTGGATCGGCATCAGCCAGATGCCCTTGATCCCGAGATCCTTCAGGTAGTCCAGTCTCGAGATCAGGCCACGCAGGTCGCCGGTGCCATCGCCGTCGCTGTCCTGGTAGGCGCGCACGAAGATCTCCATGAACGCGCCGCGGTGCCAGTCGCGCGGCAGCGTGACCGGTGAGTCGGCGAAGGGCACCGGGCTCAGATCGATCGGTGCGTCGCCGGGTGCGGCGGTTGCAGCACCGGTGGCGAGCACAAGGACAGTGGCAAGCCGTCGCAGCGGGATCATCGCGTCGCGTGGTCGTACGATGGTGCGGATGGACGACGAGTCAACTGAGAATCTCCCGTGGCAATCCGCGCTGGGCTCTGCGGTCTTGCTCCGCTATTTGCTCCGCTATTCTGCCCGGCCGTGAGAGCCCTCATTGCCTTCGCCACCGTGACCGGCGTGCCTGCCATGGTGCTCGCGGCGGCCGTGAACCTGCCGACCGACGCCTGCGACGGTCCGCACGAGACCGTGCTGCGGGCGCAGGCGCCGCTGCCCGTCGATCTGTCGGGCGCACGCGCGGCGTGGCTGGATGCGGTCCACCTGCGCTGGGCGGGCGCGCCGATGGACGGCCGCTTCAGGCTCGTGGGTTCGCGCGATGCGCGCCTCGTTCTGGCCGAGGGAGAGCCGGTGCGAGGTGCCGACATCGCGCTGACACTCGACGTGGTGCCGCCCTTGCCGCCAGCATCGGCACGGCAGCGCTTCTCGCACATCGGCGAGGGACCCACGCTGGCCGTGCGAGAGCATGACCGTTCACGGCTGAAAGCCTTGCACCAGGGCCAGGTGATGCTGTTGCGCGAGGACATGCGCGGCCGCACGCTCGCTGCCACCGCCGTACAAGTCGCGGGTGCGCTCGATGCGTTGTACGTCGCGGCCGGGTCGGTACCCGACCTGGGCGCGGCCCCGACGGCGCTAGGGACACGCTTCAAGCTGTGGGCGCCGACCGCGCAGCGCGTCGCGGTGTGCATGTACGACCGGGGTGACGCGAAGGCGCGGCTGGCGCGCGCGATGCAGCGCGACCCGCGCACCGGGGTGTGGTCGCAGTCGCTGCCGACGGACCTCACGGGCCGGTATTACGCCTACCTGGTCGACGTCTACGCGCGCGGCCGCGGCATCGTGCGCAATCTCGTCACCGATCCGTACGCGGTGTCGCTCACCGTCGACTCGGCGCGCGGCTACATCGCCGACCTGAACGCGCCCGCGCTGAAGCCGCCGGGTTGGGATGCCACGCCGACTCCACAGCGCGCGGCCGCACCCACCGACATGGTGATCTACGAACTGCACGTGCGCGATTTCTCGATCAACGACCTGAGCGTGAGCGCACCGCACCGTGGCAAGTACGCAGCATTCACCGAGCCCGGGTCGGACGGCATGAAACACCTGCGCATGCTGTCCGACGCGGGCGTCACCGACGTGCACCTGCTGCCGATCTTCGACCTGGCCAGCGTGCCCGAACGCGGCTGCATCACCCCGCAGGTGCCCGAGGCAGCGCCCGATAGCGACGCGCAGCAGTCCACGGTGATGCGGGGGGCAGCCACCGACTGCTTCAACTGGGGCTACGACCCCTGGCACTTCAACGCACCCGAGGGCAGCTTCGCGACCGACGCGGCCGACGGTGCGGTGCGCGTGCGCGAACTGCGGGCCATGGTGCAGGCGCTGCACCGGGCGAACCTGCGCGTGGGCATGGACATGGTCTACAACCACACTGCCGCATCGGGCCAGCACCCGAAGTCGGTGCTCGACCGCATCGTGCCCGGCTACTACCACCGCCTGGATGCCGATGGCGGCGTCGAGCGCAGCACCTGCTGCGAAAACACCGCCACCGAGAACCTCATGATGGCCAAGCTGATGATCGACTCGGCGGTGGTCTGGGCGTACGAATACAAGATCGACAGCTTCCGTTTCGATCTGATGGGCCACCAGCCGCGCGAGGCGATGGAGCGGCTGCAACGCGCGGTGAACGCGGCGACCGGCCGCCGCATCCATCTGATCGGCGAAGGCTGGAATTTCGGCGAGGTCAAGGACGGCGCGCGCTTCGTCCAGGCGGCGCAGGGGCGCCTCGACGGCAGCAGCATCGGCACGTTCAGCGACCGCGCGCGCGACGCGGCACGCGGCAGTGGCTTCGGCGGCCCCGAGGAGGTGGCACGTGCCAGGGGCTGGATCCATGGCGCGGGCAGTGCCGCGCAGGCCGACCTCGTGCGTGTGGGCCTGGCCGGCACGCTCGCGGGCTACGAGACGTTGAATCGCGGCGGCGTGCGCCAGCCACTCGCGCGGATCGACTACAACGGCCAGCCCGCCGGCTATGCGAGCCAGCCCGGCGAAGTGGTGAACTACGTCGAGAACCACGACAACCAGACGCTGTTCGACAACAATGTCATCAAGCTGCCGATCGACACGAGCCGGGAAGACCGCGCGCGCGTGCAGGTGCTGGGCGCGGCGATCGTCGCCTTGAGCCAGGGCATCGCGTACTTCCACGCCGGCCAGGAGATCCTGCGCAGCAAGAGCCTGGACCGCAACAGCTACGACTCGGGCGACTGGTTCAACCGGCTGGACTGGACGCTGCAGGACAACGGCTTCGGCGCGGGCCTGCCGCCCGCGCGCGACAACAAGGGGCACTGGGCATTGATGCAGCCGCTGCTCGCGGCCAGCGCCGCGATCAAGCCGACGCCTGCCGAGATCGCGTGGACGCGCGACGCCTTTCTCGACCTGCTGCGCATCCGCGCCAGCACGCCGCTGTTGCGCCTGCGCAGCGCCGACGAGGTGCAGCGCCGACTCAAATTCGAGGTCAACGGCATGCTGCAGGACCCGACCCTGATCGCCGGCGAACTCGACGGCGCGGGCATGCCCGATGCCGTGTTCGACCGCGTCCTGTACTTCATCAACGCCGAAACCGTGCCGCAGACGATGGCGCGCAGCCTCGACAAGCAGAAAGCCTGGATGCTGCATCCGGTCCACCGCGCCCCCGGCGCCGCCGACAGGCGTGCGGCCGGCGCGACCTACAACCCGGAAGACGGGACGTTCACGATTCCGCCGCGCACCGCGGTGGTCTTCGTGCTGGAGCGCTGAGGCTCGACGCCCTGCTCAGGCCTTTCTCGGCCTCTCGCCGAGCAGGCGCGCGGGCAGGAACAGCACCGCCCTGAGCCATGCGAACGCGGCCTCCACGGCGATGCCCACGAGCCTGAATGGCAGCGACAGCAGCCAGACGAAGGGCCACAGCAAGATCGCGAGCAGCGCGAGCGGCCAGCACAGCACGAACAGGATCAACCAGCCGACAAGAGTGAGCAGCGATGTCATGGGGCGCAGCGCAGGTCCGTGATTGCGCGATTGTGCGCCGGTTGGGCCCGGTGATGACTGCGCGCTACTCGACCTTGCCGATCTTCCTGACCGCGTCGGTCATCACCGCGGCGTCGGTGTTCCAGTAGCGCTGGAACTCGGGCGCGTCGAGGTATTCGATCGGGCTGCCGGCGCGGCCGATCGTCTGCACCACCTGCGGATCGACCGCGGCCTTGCGCGCCGCATCGCGCAGCTTGGCGATGATCGGCGCGGGAGTGCCGGCGGGTGCGAACAGCGCCGACCACTGCGCGAACTTCGTGGCGTACCCCGCCTGCGTGAGGCTCGGCACCTCGGGCAGCGACATCAGCGGCTTTTCGCCCCAGTGCGCGAGTGCGCGCAGCTTGCCCGACTTGATGTGCTGCGCCACCGAAGACGGCCCGGTGGACACCGCGTCGACCTGGCCGCCGAGCAGCGCGAGGACCGCGGGGCCGGCGCCGGTGTAGGGGATGTGCGTCATCCGGAACCCCGCGCTCGCCTTGAGCATTTCCATCGGCACGTGCATCGTGCCGTAGTTGCCCGAGCTGCCGTAGTTGTACTTGCCGGGATTCGCCTTCAGGTCGGCGACGAACTCCGCGAGCGTCCTCCAAGGCGCGTCGGCACGCACCACGAGCACCGTCGGGTCGGCGGTGAAGCGCGCGATCGGCACGAATTGGTCGATGGTGTACTGCGGCTTGCGCGCGAGGATCTTGTCGGCCTCGGGCAGGATCGAGATCGACGACAGGCTGAGCAGCAAGGTGTAGCCATCGGGCGCCGCACGCGACGCCGCGCCGATGCCGGTGGCACCGCCCGCACCGGCCTTGTTCTCGACGATCACCTGCTGGCCGAGTTCGCGCGACAGCGCCTCGGCGACCGGCCGCCCGACCGTGTCGGCGACGCCGCCGGGCGGGAAGGGCACGATCATCGTGATCGGTTTGCTGGGCCAGTCGGCCTGCGCTTGCACGCCCAAAGCAGCAAGCGCCAGCGCGGCGGTGATCAGTGTCTTCGCAATCATGGTCAGGCGTCCTCGTCGACAAAGCGGTTCTCGATCTGGCCGATGCCATCGATTTCGATGCGCACGGTGTCGCCATGCACGAGCCAGCGCGGGGGTTTCATGCCCATGCCCACGCCGGCGGCTGTGCCCGTGGCGATGACGTCGCCGGGGTGCAGCGTGATGCCGCGCGAACAGGTCTCGATCAGCGTCGGGATGTCGAAGATCAACTGGCTCGTGCGCGCGTCCTGCCTGAGGTCGCCGTTGACCCAGCAGCGCACCCGGGTGTCGGTGCCGTCGAGTTCGTCGACGGTCACGATCCAGGGGCCCATCGGGCAGAAACCGTCGAAGCTCTTGCCCAGGTCCCATTGCGCATGACGCATCTGCACGTCGCGCGCGGTCACGTCGTTGACGATGGTGTATCCGAACACATGGGTCATCGCCTGTGCGCGCGTGATGTTGCGGCCGCCGCGGCCGATGACGACGGCCAGCTCGGCCTCGTAGTCGATCTGTGCACTGATCGCCGCACCCGGCAGGCGCACGGGTGCGTAGGGCCCGTTCACGGTCTCGGGGACCTTGGTGAAGACGATCGGCCAGCTGTCGACCGGGGCCACGTTGTCCTTGAACACCGACTCGCGCAGCTCGCTCGCATGGGCGTGGTAGTTGCGCCCGACGCACCACAGGTTTCGCCAGGGCCGCGGCAACGGTGCGATCAGGTCGCGGGCCACCAGCGGGATGTCGGCCGCCGGCTGCGGCCACGGCGAGCCGGCCACATGCGCCTCGATCCACGGCTGCACGCCACGCGTTCCGTCGCCTTCGAACAGCGCGATCGTGCGCGCGTCGGCACTGACACGCCCGACACGGGGCTGGCCCTGGTGCATCACGGTGGCAAGGCGCAAGGCGGCTCCCCGGTGACT
>JAOUIM010000234.1 GCA_029884035.1 Aquincola sp.
GCCAGCGAGAAGGCCGACGTGCTGGCCTACCTGATCAGCGTCAAACCATGACACCACGCACCGCCGCGGCCTCCACAAGGAACACAGCATGAATCTCCGAACCCGCACCTGCATCGGCACTCTCGCAGCCCTGCTCGGTCTCGCAGCTGCGGCCATGGCGCACGCCGACAGCGACCGCCTGATGCCGCACAACGTGCCACGTGCCTTCATGCAGGAATGCGCGTCGTGCCACACTGCCTATCCGCCCGCGATGCTTCCCGCCCGATCGTGGCAGCGCATCCTCGACGGCCTGGACAGGCACTACGGCACGGACGCGTCGCTCGACGCTGCGACGGTGCAGCAGATCAGCCGATGGCTGCAGGCCAACGCCGGCGGCTACGAGCGGGTGCGAGAAGAACCTCCGCAGGATCGCATCACGCGCTCGGCATGGTTCGTGCGCAAGCACCGTGAGATCCATCCGTCGGTATTCAAGCTCGCCAGTGTCAAGAGTGCAGCCAATTGCGCAGCGTGCCACGCGGGCGCCGACCGCGGCAACTTCGATGACGACCACCTGAAGCTGCCTGCCGGCGTCGATGCCCGCGCGCGCCGGCAATGGAACGACTGATCGACCAAGGACACCCATGACATCCACATCCACCTTCAACCCACCGGCCGCCGACCCGTCTCGAAGCGCACCGTCACCAGGCCGGCGAGTCATCGATGCGCCGACGCGCATGTTCCACTGGTTGTTTGTGCTGAGCTTCATCGGCGCGTACGCCACCGCCGACGGCGAGCGCTGGCGCGCGCTGCACAACACGCTGGGCTACACGATGGCCGGCCTGCTCGCGTTCCGCGTGCTCTACGGACTGTTCGGACCGCGCCATGTCCGTCTGGGTGCGCTGGTCCGCAAGCTCGCCGGAGTGCCGGCCTGGCTGCGTGCGCTATTGCGGTCCGGCGGGCGCTCCTGGAGCGAAGGAGCGCACGCGCGCCAGCGCCACAACCTCCTCATGGCACTGGCGATCGCCGCATTGATGCTGACCGTCGTGCCGGTGACGTTGACTGGCTACGGCGCGAATGGCGGTGCTGCCGGTTGGTTCGGCGCTGATTGGGCCGAGGACGCGCATGCATTCTTCGGCGAAGCGCTGCTGGCGGTGGTGATCGGCCACGTGCTCCTGATCGTCGGCTCGAGCCTCGTGCGGCGACGGAACTTGGCGCTGCCCATGCTGACCGGACGCGCCGACACCGCCGGCCCCCCTCTCGTAAAGCACGACCGCGGCGCGCTCGCCGCCTTGCTGATGGTGGCGGTGATGGCCTTCGTGGGCTGGGAATGGCAGCAGTCGCCCAACGGCCTCGTCCCGGGCGATGCGCTGGCCAAGCGGCCGACACCGCACTTGGCATCGTCCGATCCCGCCCGTGACTCCGACGGCGGATTCGATTAGCGCCACGCCGGTGTACCGCGCGGGACACGCCATCGGCACAGGCTCAGCGCTTGCTGAACCTGAATTTCTGGCCGGCGATGGCAGCTTCGTACATCAGACCGCCCTTGACCACCGTGAAGGTCGCCATGCCGTTGTTGTAGACGCCCACGACCTTGGCCTTGTCCTTGTCCACGCTGGCGCCTGCGGCCGCACCGGCCGAACCTGCCTTGGCACCCACGCCGAGCGTGATGGCCACCGCCGAGGCCTCGGCGCCGAATTCGAATTCGCCTTCAGTGAAGGTCTTCAGCGCGCCGGCGTTCTCGAAGAAGATGATCTGGCTGAAGCCCTGCCCGCCGAGCTGGAAGCCCACCGACAGCTGCGTCATCGAGGTGTCGCCGATGTAGCGCCCCTTTTCATACACGCGGCCCTTGCCGTAGGCGCCGCCGATGCCGATGCCGCCCTTGCCGATCGTCGGAAACACGGCATAGCCATAGGCATTCGAGAAGAACTTGCCGCTCTCCTCGGCCTTCTTGAAGATCGCGATCGTGTCCTGGTAGGCGTCGGCCCACGCCGGGCCCGCCCCTGCAGCGAGGGTGCACACCACGAGAATCGAGAACAGTCGCTTGGTGATCATGAGGTCTCCTTGCAGGATCAGGTGCAAAACGAAGGGCTTGCGAGCAATGCACATCGATGGGCAATTCTGCTTCGATCGCGAGACGCCGCGAAGGTTCGTGCCCGAGTAACGTTCTGCAAGACCGGCACGGAACGCGCCGCCTTCATCATCCGGCCACCGGATACAGGCCGCGGGTGCGCGCCATCAGCCGTGTCAGGCCATACAGGGCATCGATCATCGGCGTGTCCACCGCGAGACGCTGACCCATTTCGCGCACCGCGCCGACGATCGCATCGAGTTCGAGCGGGCGCCCGGCCTCGACGTCCTGCAGCATCGACGTCTTGAACGCGCCGAGTTTGCGTGTGACCTGATGGCGTGCTTCGGGCTCCTGCTCGATCGGGCAGCCGATCGCCGCGCCGATCGTCCTGGCCTCACGCATTGCGGCCGAGTTCAGTGCGCGCACGAGTTCATCGTCGAGGATGCGGTCCGCCGTCGCACCCGTGAGGGCTGAGACCGGATTCATGGTCAGATTGCCCCACAGCTTGTACCAGATGTCGCGCCGCACATTCTCGGACACGGTGACGTCGAAACCCGCCGTCGCGAGCAGCTTGCCGATGCGTGCCACACGCGCCGACGAGCCTCCGCGAGGCTCGCCGACGATCAGGCCGTTGCCCATCCGGAGCAGCGCGAGACCCGGCTCGGGCGCCTGCACCGCCAGATGGACCACGCCGCCCAGCACGCAGGCGAAAGGGATGGAACGTGCGATGCCGCCATCGGGATCGACGCTGAGCAGCGGTCGGTCGCCCAACGCCGCCACGCCCTCGCCGAACCACCAGGGCACGCCGTTCATCAGCGGCAGCACGATCGTGTGGTCGCCGAGCAGCGGGCCGATCGCAGGCGCGACCGCCGCCATCGCGGGACCCTTGACGCATAGGATGACGAGATCCTGCGGGCCCAAGTCCTCGGCACGGTCGCTGGCGGCCGTCACGGGCGCCTGCACGCGCCGGTCGGCCGCGTGCAGGCGCCAGCCGTGCTTGCGCAGTGCCCACAGCGTCGCCCCGCGCGTGAAAGCGCTGACACGCGCCTGACCCAAGCCGGCCATCCGCGCCCCCACGAGCCCGCCGACCGCCCCGACGCCCGCGATGCACACCTTCATGACATCCATGCCCTCGCCGAGATGGTCGAGGTTCCAAAGCTTCGACCAAGCATTGTCCTGCCGCGCGCATCGACCCGCCGACCCCGAAAATGCAATCGGCGCCCGAAGGCGCCGTGAGTCGTCGATGTGGCTGGTGGGTGGTGCAGGGTTCGAACCTGCGACCCCTGCCGTGTGAAGGCAGTGCTCTACCGCTGAGCTAACCACCCGTTTCCAGAGCGCGCGATTATGCCAGACGCCTCCACAGCGTCTTGCCGCCGCTCGCCTTGTCAAGGTCCGCCAGCACCGCCTCGTGCGCCGCGCGTTCATGGTCGGAGACGTCGACCGCGAGCAGCGACAGCGCGGCGAAATCAACCGCTGCGCCGGCCGCCGCCGCGGCGGGCCCTCCTCCTGCCGCAACGGCGTCGATCACCAGCGAATCCTGGCCGCGCGTCATCCGCACGTATACCTCGGCCAGCAGGCCCGCATCGAGAAGCGCCCCGTGCAGCGTGCGCTCGGTGTTGTCGACCTCAAGACGCCGGCACAGTGCGTCGAGCGAATTCGACTTGCCCGGGAACATCTCCCTGGCCATCAGCAGCGAGTCGGTGATGCGCGCGACGCGTTCGCGCAGCGGTCCCCTGCTCAGGCGCGCAAGCTCGGCATCGATGAAGCCCACGTCGAACGGCGCGTTGTGGATGATCAGTTCCGCGTCGGCCAGGTAGGACAGCAGTTCGTCGGCGACCTCGGCAAAACGCGGTTTGTCGGCGAGAAACTCGTCGGAGATGCCGTGCACCTTGAACGCATCCTCGGTGCTGGAGCGCTCCGGGTTCAGATACAGGTGCAGGTTGCGCCCGGTGAGCCGACGGTTGACCATCTCGAGGCAGCCGATCTCGATCAGCCGGTCGCCGGCCTCGGGCGACAGGCCGGTGGTCTCGGTGTCGAGGAAGACCTGCCGCACAGTCACGCGCGCCCTCCCCTGGCGAACAGCCACGCGCCGGCTGCCACCATGGGCACGCACAGCCACTGACCCATACTCATGCCCAGCGCGAGCGTGCCGAGAAAGCGGTCGGGCTCGCGGAAGAACTCGGCGCTGAAGCGCAGCACGCCATATCCCACGAGGAACGCACCCGACACCTGGCCCAGGCCGCGCGGGCGCTTCGCGTACCACCACAGCACGACGAACAGCAGCACGCCCTCGAGCGCCACCTGGTAGAGCTGCGACGGATGGCGCGCGATCGAGCTGCCCGATTGCGGGAACACCATCGCCCAGGGAAGCGATGGGTCGGCCGCCCTTCCCCACAATTCGCCGTTGATGAAGTTGCCCACACGGCCCGCTGCAAGTCCGGTGGGCACGCACGGCGCCACCAGGTCGGTCACCGCAAGGAAGGCGTGCCCGCGGCGCCGCGCGTAGATGGCCAGCGCGGCGATCACGCCGAGCAGCCCGCCGTGGAACGACATGCCGCCCTTCCACACCATCAGCGCCTCGAGCGGATGCATCGCGTAGTAACCGGGCTTGTAGAACAGCACGTAGCCCAGACGGCCGCCGATGATGACGCCGATCACGCCGAAGAACAGCAGGTCCTCGACGTCGGATGCGGCCCAGCCGGCCTGCGCCCAATGCGGCTGCCGGGTGCGGCGCTTGGCCAGCCACAGGAACAGCATGAACGCCACCACGTACATGAGGCCGTACCAATGGATCCCCACGGGTCCCAGGCGGATGGCGATCGGATCGAACTGTGGATGCACGAGCATCGGGAGACTCCGGCAACTTCGGCGTGATTGTCGCCGCATCGCCGAGGCGTGCCGCGGCGCCGTGCATACTGGCGGCTACCACATTGAAGGCCGCACGGGGATCCGCCAATGACCGAATCCAATCGCCGCTCGAAGAACATCACCGAAGGCGTCGCGCGAGCGCCGAATCGCTCGATGTACTACGCGATGGGCTACACCGAAAAGGACTTCGGCAAGCCGATGATCGGCGTGGCCAATGGCCACTCGACGATCACGCCGTGCAACTCGGGCCTGCAGCGGCTGGCCGACGCCGCGGTCGATGCACTCAAGGCCGTCGGCGCCAACCCGCAGGTGTTCGGCACGCCGACGATCTCCGACGGGATGGCGATGGGCACCGAGGGCATGAAGTACTCGCTGGTCTCGCGCGAGGTGATCGCCGACTGCGTCGAGACCTGCGTCGGGGGCCAGTGGATGGACGGCGTGATCGTGATCGGCGGCTGCGACAAGAACATGCCCGGCGGCATGATGGGCATGCTGCGCGCCAACGTGCCGGCGATCTACGTCTACGGCGGCACGATCCTGCCAGGCCACTACAAGGGACAAGATCTCAACATTGTCAGCGTGTTCGAGGCCGTGGGGCAGTTCTCTGCCGGCAAGATGAGCGAGGAGGACTTCTGCCAGATCGAGCGGCGCGCGATCCCGGGCAGCGGCTCCTGCGGCGGTATGTACACGGCCAACACCATGAGCAGCGCATTCGAGGCGCTCGGGCTGAGCCTGCCCTACTCGTCGACCGAGGCGAACGTGCACGACGAGAAGGTGACGAGCACGGCGCGCGCGGCGCGGGTGCTGGTCGACGCGGTCAAGCGCGACCTCAAGCCGCGTGACATCGTGACCCGCAAGAGCCTGGAGAACGCGGTCGCGGTGATCATGGCCATCGGCGGCTCGACCAACGCGGTGCTGCACTTCCTGGCGATCGCCCACGCGGCCGGCGTCGCATGGACGATCGACGACTTCGAGCGCATGCGCCGCAAGGTGCCCGTGCTGTGCGACCTCAAGCCGAGCGGAAAGTACCTCGCGGTCGACCTGCACAAGGCGGGCGGCATTCCTGCGGTGATGAAGGTGCTTCTCGATGGCGGCCTGCTGCACGGCGACTGCATGACGATCACCGGCAAGACCGTGGCCCAGAACCTGGCCGAGGTGCCGCCCCTGCGCGCCGACCAGGACGTGATCCGCCCGCTCGC
>JAOUIM010000235.1 GCA_029884035.1 Aquincola sp.
CCCAGGCCGCGGCCAGCAGCTCAACGACCCACTGGTTGCAGTTCTGGTAGCGCACGCTGAACGGATAGGCATTGGCGCTGTAGGCCGCCGCCAGCAGCCGCAACACGCGCGCATTGTCGAGCGCGGCGCGCTCGAGCTGCACCGCCGCCTCGCGCGGCAGCAGCACGATCGAGACGTAGCCGAGCGCCGGGTCGTCGTTGCCGAGCACAAAGCCGGCCAGGCCCTGGTCGTACAGGCGCGGGCGGCCTTGCTCGCAGGCGTAATACAGCTGGCGCACCGCCCACGGCGCATCGGCGTTGGCCTTCAGGCTCACGCCCGCGTGCGAGTAGCGAATGCCCAGGCGCTCCAGGTTCAGGCCCGAGCGTGCGATCAGCGCGACGCGGTGGTCCGAGCCGTCGAGTTCGCGCCGCAAGATGTCCGCCACGCGCAGCAGCCGGTCCTGCTGCACCGCGCTCAGGGGGGCTTGCCAGCCGCACAGGCGCGGCGACAGCGTGGTGAGGCCGGCCTGGCAATTCGCCGCAACCGCGGCCAGCGCGCCCGCAACGAGCAGCGCGCGCACCGAGTTCACCGGTCGTTCAGAGCTCGAGGGCGCGCGCGTCCAGCTCGCGATACCACGCGTCGGCCAGCACCAGGAAGAAGGCCTCGCGCGGCGCTTGGGCACGCGCGAATGCCAGTCCGTAGGTGCGCTCGCTGACGTCGACGAGGTCGCCCGCGGTGAGGCGTTGTCCGTCGAACGTGACCTGCGGCAGGTCGAGGTAGAAGCTCGCGTCGGCGACGTCGCCGCCACTGCCTTCGAGCTTGACGCGCACATGCCCCGGGCGCTGCACCAGCGCGGCGACCTCGACGATGCGGTAGGTGCCGGCGGCGACGGGCTTGTTGTTCGCGCCGCCGCTGTTCGACGATCCGCTGATCGAGTCCGACAGGCTGCCGACCGACGCCGAACTGGCGCTCGAGGCGGACGAGGCCAGGCTGTCGGCATGGGCAGGTGCGCAGGCGGCGGCGGCCAGTATCGCGGCGCAGGCGAATCTCGGAACAAGGTGACGCATCGTGGCTCCTTCGGTCGGCTTGACCCGAGGATAGCGCGACGCCCGCTCAGATCGACAACAGCTTGTGACGGCGTTGCGTCACGTCGACGAAGCGCTGCACCGCGCGCTGCGCCGGCCCGTCGAGCCTGCCGAAGGCGCAGCCCAGGCGCACGATCTTCGCGGTGCTGCCGAAACCACCGCTGACATGCTGCACATGCAGCGTCGCGATGAAGCGGGTGTCGGCATCGAGCTCGAGGCGCACCTGGGGCAGCTCGGCGCCGGCGTCGATCGGCGGCGTCTGCGCGGGCAGCGCGAGCGCGCAACCGCCCACGCTGACGTCGAGCACGCGCAGCGCCAGCGCCGTCTCGGGCTGGGACGGATGGCGCAGGTGCGCCAGCGCCTCGTTGCGCGGCTTGACGCGGAAACCCTCCCGGCGCTGGAAGCGGTACATCGCCTCGGGAAAACCGGTCTGCAATGCGCTCGAATCGCGGCCGTGCACGAGCATCAGGCCGCGCAGGTCGAACTGCAGCTTGATCGCATCGAGGTAGGCCATCGCGGTGACTTCGCCGGCGTCGAGCAGCGAGCGGACCTGCGGATGCTTAGGGTCGGCGTCGAACGAGAGCCGGCGCTGGTGCGTGTCCACCGCCCACAGCGTGCACGCGTAGACCGCGCCGTCCGGCGCGCACAGCTGGACCAGCACGTTGCCTTCGTTGATGCGGCGCAGCAGCGAGATGACCTCGCTCGGGTGCGAGACGCGGAACTCGTCGATCGCGCGGCCGGTCAGGGTCTCGATCGGCGCCGGCTGGGTGGGCTGGAAGTCCTGGTGCTTCATGGCCTTGGCGCAGGCGGGACTCAGTGCAGGATGTGTGGCCGCCCTGCCAACATCTGGTCGAGCTCCTCGAGCCAGGGTTCGGCCAGGTGGCGGATCTCGGCGTCGTTGACCAGGATGCGCTGCATGATGCGGTTTTTCTGCTTCGCCTCCTCGGTCGCAAGCGACTGCTCGTGCGCGGCCTGTTTGAGCTGCGCGATCAGCAGTACGCAGGCGCCTTCGAGCTTGACCACCTGTTCCCAGTTCGCCGCACGCGCGGCGGCCAGCATGTCGTTGCTGGCGCGCTCGAGCGCTTCGTAGTATCCGATCAGGTCACTGTTGAGGGCGCTCATGCGACGGGTCTCCGTTATCTGCGTGGGGGACTCAGCCGCGAGGGCCGTCGACCTGGGGTGCGATCGAGGCCCAGGCCTCGCGCAGGGGTTGCATCAGTGCCAGACACTCGTCGAGTGCGGCCATGTCGTTGCGCAGGTTGGCCTGCGTGAGTCGCAGCCCGATGTAGGCATACAGGTCGGCCAGGTCGGCGGCCAGCGCACCGCCGGCCTGGTGATCGAGGCTGGCCTTGAGGCCCTCTTCGACGATGCGCGCGGCACGGCCGATCGCCTGGCCCTTGGCCTCGGTCTGCTTGGCGGCGATCGCCGCCTTGGCCTGCGCCGCCGATTCGGCGAAACCGTCGAACAGCAGCGCCACCAGGCGGTGCGGCGAGGCGTCGCAGACGCTGGTCTCAACGCCGACGCGGCTGTACATGTCGGCGTGCGGCAGCGCACTGTGGCCGAAGCGGGAGGAAGCGGGGTGGGAGGCGTACATCGGGCGGGGCCTGTGGCAGCGTGGGTGGGCTTGCCAGGGTTATCGTCCGTGCCGGCCTGCGCTTTAGGCGCAACTGCGGGGGATTTCGGCCGCCTTTGCGGGTACCGCGCGGTGCGCGCGGGGGCGCACCACTGCAGGCCTCAGCCGTTGTTGTTGCGCGTGTTGTAGAAGTTGTTGAGCGCCTGCATCTGCTGCGTCACGTAGCTCGACAGCGAGTTGAGGCTGGCCATGCGCGTGTCCAGTGCGCCGTACTGGGCGCGCAGGCGCTTCTCCACGAGCGCGATCCGGGCCTCGAGGCGATCCTGGTCGCGCTGGTTCCTCTGCAGCCGCTCCTGCAGGCCGTCGGTGCGCGAGGTGATCGTCCCGTCGACGCCCAGCGTGTCGTCGACCATGTCGCGCAGCCGCCGCATGAGGCCGGCGGATCCCGGCGTTGCGGCATCGGCGTCGAACAGCTTGCGAAGTTCATCGGGCTGGCCGACCGCGGCCTCGAGCTTGGTGCTGTCGATCGACAGCGTGCCGTCGACGCCCGCGGTGACGCCGGCATCGGCCAGGCGCGCGAGGGTGCCGCCAGCGCCGGATTCGGCGAGCAACGAGCGCAGGCGCGATTGCAGGTTGGCGGCGCCGCGGTCGCCCTGCAGCGGCCCGTTCGAGGCGGCATTGCCCGGCACGACCTGGGTCAGGCTGCGTGCAAGGCTGTTGAGCTCGTTGTACGCGGCGACGAAATCTTCGACGCCTTTCTTCAGCGAGTCGCGGTCGAAGGCAATGTCCAGGCCGAGCGCGGTGGTGCTGGTCTTCTTGATCGTGAAGCTCACGCCCTGCAGGGCGCGGTCGAAGGTGTTGCTTGTCGAGCGGATCGCCAGTCCGTCGAGCGTGGCCGTGGCGTCGGCCGCGGTCACGTTGCGCGTCAGGCGCGAGGTGCCGCCCGGCGGGTTGTACGTCAGTTGCGACAGCCCGGAGCCGTTGGTGTTGCTGCCGTCGCTGTCGACCGCGGTGATCCGGAAGCCATTGGTCGCGCCACTCTCGCGCGAGGTCACGGTCAGGCGGTAGTTGGTGCCGTCGAACACCACTTCCGCCGCCACGCCCGCGTTGGCCTCGTTGATCTTGTCGCGGATGCGCTCGAGCGTGTCGTCCCCCGCACCGAGCGTGATGGTCACGGCCGTTGAGCCGGCCTTCGGGGCGAACGATGTCGTGCCGGTCCAGGTGCCGATGTCGATCGTCAGGGTTCCGGTGCCTACCACGCTGTCGGCGGCGGCGAAGGCGGTCGATGCATTGGCCTGCGTTGCGGCCAGCGCCGTCGGACGCAAGGCATGGCTTGCGATCACGCCGGTGCCGGTGATCCTGGCATCGAACGTGGTCGGGTCGGCCGATGCGGCCAGGCGGTTGGTCCAGGGCGCCGGCGTCGTGAAGGCGGCGCTGGCGTCGCGCAACTTGGCCAGCGCGCTCTTCAGGCGGCCGAACGCCGAGATCTGCGACTCGATCTTCGTCGCCGCGGTCTTCAGGCGCGAAATCGGCTCGCGTTCGATCGCCACCAGCTGGGTGACGATGCTGTTGATGTCGAGTCCGCTGCCGATGCCGGCGGCAGAAATGGTGGCCATGGCGCGCTGTCCGGTTTGGGGGGAGCCGACGTCGATTTCGGCGGCTATGGGAACGACTTGAGGAGAAAGGCGGCGGCCTTAGACCCCAGCGGCGGCGCCAGCGGCCCGGGCGTGCAATCCGTCACGCGGTGCGCGTCCGGGCCGTGAGCGTGGATCAGCGCTGCAGCAGCTGCAGCACCAGTTGCGGCAGCTGGTTGGCCTGCGCCACCATCGCGCTGCCGGCCTGCTGCAGGATTTGCGCGCGTGACAGGTTCGCCGTCTCGGCGGCGAAGTCCGCGTCCATGATGCGGCTGCGCGCGGCGGCCTGATTCTCGGCCGCGACCTGCAGGCTGGCGATCACCGCCTCGAAGCGGTTCTGGGTCGCGCCGTACAGGGCGCGCTCGCCGTTGATCGTGCCCAGCGCGGTGTCGATGTCGGTCAGCGCCTGCGAGGAACTGGCCACATCGGTGAGACCGCCGCCGGTGACCGCCGTGATGGTGGCGTTGCCCGACATGTCGGTCGTCGTCACGGTCACCGTCTCGCCACTGTTGGCGCCGACCTGGAAATCCTGCGAACCGGCGCCACCGGCCAGGATCGCGATGCCGTTGAAGCGCGTCGAGTTGATCGTGCGTGTGATCTCGGCGCCCAGCGCCTGGTACTCGGCGTTGAGGTTGAGACGATCGCTCGGGCCGTTGGTGGCGTTGGCCGACTGCACCGCGAGTTCGCGCATGCGCTGCATCATGTCCGACAGCTTGCCCAGCGCACCCTCGGCGGTCTGTGCGAGCGAGATCGCGTCGTTGGCATTGCGGATCGCGACGTTCATGCCGCGCACCTGCGTGTTCATGCGCTCGGCGATCGCCAGGCCCGCGGCGTCGTCCTTGGCGCTGTTGACGCGAAGACCCGAGGACAGGCGTTGCATCGAGGTGGCCAGCGACGACTGCGACGTGTTGAGGTTCCGCTGCGCATTGAGCGAAGCGATGTTCGTGTTGATGGTCTGGGGCATGTTGCGCACTCCTAGAGAATCGATGACTCCCGGCGCCGGTGCCGGTCCCGCGCCGGGGCGCAGGGCCACCGAAGCTTGGGATCATTGTCGGAAGGACTGAAGCGCAGCGATCGGCCGAACAGGTGGGCGTTTGCGTCCCAGACGCACGCAAAAGAAACGCCCGCCGCCGGCGAACCGGGGCGGGCGTTCGGTGCGTGCTGCTGCGCCCCTGGCGGGGCGCGGGCACGGCGTGCCGCTTAGCGCAGCAGGGCCAGCACTTGCTGCGGCAGCTGGTTGGCCTGGGCCACCATCGCCGAGCCGGCTTGCTGCAGGATCTGGGCGCGCGACAGGTTCGCCGTTTCGGCCGCGAAGTCGGCGTCCGTGATCCGGCTCCGGGCAGCGGCCTGGTTCTCGGCGGCCACCTGCAGCGTGCCGATGATCGCGTCGAAGCGGTTCTGCGTCGCACCGTACAGGGCGCGCTCGCTATTGACGGCGTCCAGCGCGGTGTCGATGTTGCCCAGCGCCGTGGTGGCCAGCGCCGCGGTCGTCACGTTGCCGCCGGTGGCACCCGTGATGCTACCGGCGTTGTCCAGGCGCGTCGTCGTCACGGTTACCGTCTCGCCAGCATTGGCACCGACCTGGAACGCTTGTCCGCCCGCGTCGGCACCGAGGATGGCCAGGCCGTTGAACTTGGTGTTGGCCAGCGTGCGGACCACTTCCGTGCCCAGCGCCTGGTATTCGGCGTCGAGGTTGGCGCGGTCGCTGGCGCCGTTGGTCGCGTTGGCCGACTGCACCGCGAGTTCGCGCATGCGCTGCAGCATGTCGCCGACCTTGCCGAGCGCGCCTTCAGCGGTCTGCGACAGCGAGATCGCGTCATTGGCGTTGCGGATCGCGACG
>JAOUIM010000236.1 GCA_029884035.1 Aquincola sp.
GGTGCACGAGGACGATCTGGAACACTGTGTGCGCTCATGCGTCGCCGGGTGCCGGCGTGCGTGCAAAGACCCACACCTGGACCGACGACGCGCCGGCCGCGAGCAGCGTGCGTGTCGCTTCAGCAGCCGTGGCGCCGGTGGTCATCACGTCGTCGACGAGCGCGACCGAACGGCCTCGAATGCCGGCCGAGGCGCCGGGCGCCAACGCAAATGCGCCGCGGATCGATGCGGTGCGCGATTCGCGCGGCAGATCGGCCAGGCGCGGCGTGTCGAGCGGCCGGCTCAAGCCGTGCGCGGTCGCAGGCACGCCGAGGAGGCGGGCGGTGCGCCGCGCCAGTTCCCAGGCCTGGTTCATGCCTCGCTCGGCGAGCCGCTCGCGCGACAGGGGCACCGGCAGCACGAGGTCGGCTCGCGGCGACGGCGCCTCGCGCGCCGCGCGTGCAAGCAACCCGGCCATCGCATCGGCGAGGTCGATCGCGGCGTGGAACTTGAGCGCCACGACAAGCCGGCTCCACGGGAAAGCGTAGTCCACCGCTGCAACGGCACTCTCGAAAGGAGGCGGCGACGATACGCAGGCGCCACACTGGACCGTGCCCGTTGGCACCGTCAGCGCGCAGTTCGCGCAGCGCGGGCGCGCGGCAGCGTGGCGTTGCACGCAGTCGTCGCACAGACGGGCCTGGCTCCAGTCGTGGCACACGGCGCACAGGGAGGGCAGGGCGAGCGCAGCGTTCCGCATGGCCGGGTCAATATACTGGTCGCGGCACCCGACCATGAGCAGCGAACGCTTCGATCACGTTTTCGTCGAGCCGGCGTCGTTCGACGCATCGATCGGCTTCTACCGCGACACGCTGGGCTGGAGCGTTCAGTTCGCGTGGGGCGGTGACGGTGAGCCGCGGGGCGCCTGCCTCGCGTCGAGTGGCGACATGACCGTCGTGCTGGCCGAACCGCATCGCGCCAACGACCATTTGAAGTCGCATGGCGTCAACGGCGCGCGGCCGACCCTGCACCTTCGGGTCGACGATGTCGATGCGCGTCACGACGAACTCGCTGCGAAGGGTGCAGCGTTGTTCGCGCCGGAGTCCACGCATTGGGGCACGCGCTGGTTCGTGGCGCGCGATCCGGACGGTAACCTGATCGCCTTCGAGCAGCCCACGCCGGGCGGCGCCTGAGCGATGGCCGACTCGACCACGGCGCGCGAGATCGACGCCGCGGCACTCGATCGGGCGGCGCGCCGCATCTCGGCGGCTCGCGACGCGCCCTGGCTGCATGCCGAGGTTGCGCGCCGCATGGCCGAGCGCCTGGCGATCGTGCGGCTGCAACCGGCGCGCGTGATCGACTGGTGGGGGCACGCGGGCGCAGGCGCGGCACTGCTGGCCCAGGCCTACCCGCATGCCGAGCGCGTTGCGATCGAGACGCCGGCCGCGCGTGCGGCGCGCCTGTCGGCGCGCAACGCGCTGCCATGGTGGTCGCCGGCACGCTGGCGCGAGATCGCTGCCGTCGACGTGTCCTGCGTCGCGCCGGGCTCGGCCCAGCTCGTGTGGGCCAACATGATGCTGCACCTGGTGCGCGATCCGGGTGTGCTGCTGCAAGCGTGGCACAGCGCGCTGTCGGTCGACGGCTTCGTGATGTTGTCCACCCTGGGCCCGGACACGCTGAAGACCCTGCGGGAGGTCTATCGCGAGGCCGGCTGGGGACCGCCACATGCCGCGTTCACCGACATGCACGATCTCGGCGACATGCTGGTGCGGGCGGGATTCGCCGATCCGGTAATGGACCAGGAACTGTTGCGTCTGACCTGGGCCTCGCCCGATGCGCTGCTGACGGAGCTTCGCGGCCTCGGAGGCAACGCCGACCCGGGACGTCATGCCGGACTGCGCACGCCGCGCTGGCGGTCCCGGCTCGCCGCGGCAATCGCCGAGCGTGCCGGCCCCGACGGCCGCGTCGCGCTCGAGTTCGAGATCGTCTACGGCCACGCCTTCAAACCGCCACCCAAGGTTTCTGTGGCCGCCGAAACACGGCTGGACGTCGATGCCTTCCGCCAGATGGCGCGCGGAGGGCGGCGCGGCCGATCGCTCAGCTAGAATCCGCCGCTGCGTTGCAGGGCCCCCCGGCCGTCCCGATGGATTCACCGGGGTGGGGTGCGTTGCCTGCAGAGCCCACACCATCATGACCGCTGCCTTCGCCCCCGCCCCCTGGCCGCGCGCCGCCTCAGCAACGGCGCCCGTGGTATGGCGCTTTGCTCGGGTGATGCCCAGTGCCACGCATGGGGTCCAGATCGAGTGGCTGCTCAAGCGCAATTGCTCGTTCTCGCCGGCCCAGCTGTTCGGTGTGTACCTGTCGCTATGCGCGGTTTCGTTGACGATCGCGCTGGGTTTCACCTGGCAGGGCGCCTCGCCCGTGCTCGCCTTTGCCGGCGTCGAGCTCCTGCTCGTGGGCATGGCCCTGCTGGTCTATGCGCGTCATGCGACCGACCATGAACTGCTCGCCCTTGCCGGTGAGGCGTTCACCGTGACGCGGCAGCGCGCCGGGCAGATCGAGTGCACTGCTTTCCGGGTCGGCAAGGTTCGCGTCGAACCCGTGGCGGGCGACGGCTCGCTGCTCGAACTGTCGGGCGACGGCCAGCGCCTGCTCGTGGGACGCTACCTGCGAGCCGAGTTGCGCCAACCGCTGGCGCGCGAGTTGCGTGCCGTGCTGCGCCAGCATCAAGAAATCCTCCAGTCCCATCATTCCGCTCCGACGTGATGACCCTCGCGATGAAGAACCCCGTGTCCTCGATCCGTCAACGCGCTGCTCATGCCGGCATCGCCCTCGGTGCTGCGCTCGCGGCGAGCGCGGCGCATGCCGTCAACAGCCTGCCCGGCGGGCCGGCGGTCAATCAGCTCGACCTGCATCCGCCGGTCACGAAGATCGCCGCCGAGCTGCAGTGGCTGCACAACTACATCCTGATCATCTGCGTGGTGATCTTCATCGCCGTGTTCGGGGTCATGTTCTATTCGATCCTCAAGCACCGCAAGAGCCAGGGCCACAAGGCGGCCCATTTCCACGAGAGCGTGGCGGTCGAGATCGCCTGGACCGTGGTGCCTTTCTTCATCGTCATCGGCATGGCGCTGCCGGCCACCAAGGCGGTGGTTGCGATGAAGGACACCACCAATGCCGACATCACGATCAAGGCCACCGGCTACCAGTGGAAGTGGGGCTACGACTACCTCAAGGGCGAGGGCGAAGGCATCGGCTTCCTGTCGACGCTGGACGTATCGCATCGCGAGATGAGCGATGGCGGCAAGCCGCCGCCGACTGACGACTACCTGCTCAAGGTGGACAACCCGCTGGTGGTCCCGGTGGACAAGAAGATTCGCGTCATCACGACCGCCAGCGACGTGATCCACGCCTGGATGGTGCCGGCCTTCGGCGTCAAGCAGGACGCGATCCCCGGATTCGTGCGCGACACCTGGTTCCGCGCCGAGAAGACCGGCGACTTCTATGGCCAGTGCGCCGAGCTGTGTGGCAAGGAACACGCGTACATGCCGATCCACGTCAAGGTGCTGTCGCAGGCGGACTACTCGAAGTGGGTCGACGTCAAGGTCAAGGCGATGCAGGCTGCCGCTGACGACCCGGCCAAGGTGTGGGAGCTGCCCGACCTGCTGGCCCGCGGCGAGAAGATCTACGCCGCCAACTGCGCGGCATGCCACCGTCCCGACGGCAAGGGTGCGGGCCCGATCAAGCCCCTCGACGGCAGCGCCATCGTACTCAACGACCCGGCGCAGCAGATCCAGATCCTGCTCAACGGCGCGGCCAACGGTGCGATGCCCTCGTGGAAGCAGCTGTCGGACACCGAGATCGCCGCGGTGATCACCTACACCAAGAATTCGTGGAGCAACAAGACGGGCAAGCTGGTCCAGCCTGCCGAGGTCGTAGCCGCGCGCAAGTAATTCGAAGATTCAAGGAAATCAGAGCATGAGTGCAGTCCTCGATCACGGACATGCCGGTCACGCCGGCCACGACGATCACGCCCACGGGCACCCCACCGGTTGGCGGCGCTGGGTGTTCGCCACCAACCACAAGGACATCGGCACGATGTACCTGCTGTTCAGCTTCACCATGTTCATGGTGGGCGGCGTGCTGGCCCTGGCCATCCGCGCCGAGCTGTTCCAGCCGGGCCTGCAGTTCGTGAACCCGGAGCTGTTCAACCAGTTCACGACGATGCACGGCCTGATCATGGTGTTCGGCGCGATCATGCCGGCCTTCGTCGGCTTCGCGAACTGGATGATCCCGATGCAGATCGGCGCGGCGGACATGGCCTTCGCGCGCATGAACAACCTCTCCTTCTGGCTGCTGATCCCGGCCGCGCTGATGATCGTCGGATCGTTCTTCATGCCCGGCGGCGCGCCGGCCGCCGGCTGGACGCTCTACGCGCCGCTGACGCTGCAGATGGGCCCGTCGATGGACGCCGGCATCTTCGCGCTGCACATCCTGGGCGCGAGCTCGATCATGGGCTCGATCAACATCATCGTCACGATCCTGAACATGCGCGCACCGGGCATGACGCTGATGAAGATGCCTCTGTTCGCCTGGACCTGGCTGATCACCGCCTACCTGCTGATCGCGGTGATGCCGGTGCTGGCTGGCGCGATCACGATGACGCTGACCGATCGCCACTTCGGCACCTCGTTCTTCAGCCCCGCCGGCGGTGGCGACCCGGTGATGTACCAGCACATCTTCTGGTTCTTCGGCCACCCCGAGGTCTACATCATGATCCTGCCGGCCTTCGGCATCGTGAGCGCGGTGATCCCGGCCTTCGCGCGCAAGCGCCTGTTCGGCTACACCTCGATGGTCTACGCGACGGCCTCGATCGCGATCCTGTCGTTCATCGTCTGGGCGCACCACATGTTCACCACCGGCATGCCGGTGACGGGCCAGCTGTTCTTCATGTACGCGACGATGCTGATCGCGATCCCGACCGGCGTGAAGGTGTTCAACTGGATCGCCACGATGTGGCGCGGCTCGATGACGTTCGAGACGCCGATGCTGTGGGCGGTGGGCTTCATCTTCGTCTTCACGATGGGCGGCTTCACCGGCCTGATCCTGGCGATGGCGCCGATCGACATCCAGCTGCAGGACACCTACTACGTCGTCGCGCACTTCCACTACGTGCTGGTGGCCGGCTCGCTGTTCGGCATGTTCGCCGGGTTCTACTACTGGAGCCCGAAGTGGTGTGGCGTCATGTACAACGAGACGCGCGGCAAGATCCATTTCTGGGGCTCGATGATCTTCTTCAACGTCACGTTCTTCCCGATGCACTTCCTGGGCCTGGCCGGCATGCCGCGCCGCTACGCCGACTACCCGATGCAGTTCGCCGACTTCAACGCGATCGCCTCGGTCGGCGCGTTCGGCTTCGGGCTGATGCAGGTCTACTTCTTCTTCTTCGTCGTGTTGCCAGTCATGCAGGGCAAGGGCAAGACCGCGCCGCAGCGTCCCTGGAACGACCCCGACGGCGCGGGCGCCGAGGGTCTCGAGTGGGAGGTGCCGTCGCCGGCGCCGTGGCACACCTACGAGACGCCGCCCAAGCTCAACGCCGCAGCCACCAGGGTGATCGGCTGAGGCGATCGCGATGCGCACCGGCGACGAGCAGCGCAAGGCCAACCGGCGCCTGGGGCTGATCCTGGCCTCGGTGGCGCTTGCCTTTGCGCTGGGCTTCATGGCCAAGATGGTCCTGTTGGGCGGCTGAGCGATGAACCGGCCGCTGTTCCGACTTTCGCGTGACAACGCCCAGCTGGTGACCAAGCTGGCGCTGATCGTCGCGCTGATGTTCGGCTTCGGCTATGCCCTGGTGCCGCTGTACCGCGCGATCTGCGACGCGCTGGGCATCAACGTGCTGTCGCTGGGCGACGAGCGCCGCAAGGCGGTCGAGCTGAACACCCAGGTGGATCGCACGCGCACGATCACCGTCGAGTTCGACGCCAACGCGCGCGGCCCCTGGGACTTCAAGCCGGCCCAGAGTTCGATCCAGGTGCATCCGGGCGAACTGACCACCGTGATGTACGAGTTCCGCAACAAGCAGGACCACACGA
>JAOUIM010000237.1 GCA_029884035.1 Aquincola sp.
GCTGCTCGTCGCGGTGCCTCAGCCTTCGCTGTCGGCCGCCGCCGGCCTGGGCTTGTCGGACCACCCGCTGTATGCGCACCTGGCCGACGAGCTGAAACTGCCACTGCACGCCGACGGCTGGTCGCGAGTGCTCGGCGACGCGGCACTGAAGAGCGACCAGATCCACGCCAACGCGGCGGGCTATCGGACGTTTGCCGAGGGCCTCGTCGGTACGTTGCGTGCGGCGAAACTGCTGAACTGATGCTCGCCTACCGCCACGCCTTCCACGCCGGCAACCACGCCGATGTCCTGAAGCACTTCGTGCTTGTGCAGGTGCTGCGCCGGATGGCCGAGAAGGACAAGCCCTTCACGTTGATCGACACCCACGCCGGCGCGGGCGGCTACTCGCTCGAGGGGCGATATGCGCTCAAGCACGCGGAGTTCGAGGGCGGCATCGGCCGCCTGTGGTCGCACGATGCCCTGCCGAGCGCGCTGGCGGACTTCGTGGACCTCGTGCGCCAGTTCAACGGCGGCGGCGCGCTCGAACAATACCCGGGCTCGCCGGCATTTGCGCAGATGCTGCTGCGCGCCACCGACCCGCTGCACCTGTACGAACTGCATCCGACCGAGCACCGCATCCTCGCGGCATTCCTCGGCGCCCGGCCGCACACCCGCGTGCTGATGGCGGACGGCTTCGCCGCGCTGGCCAAGGACCTACCGCCACCGTCGCGACGCGGCGTCGTGCTGATCGACCCGCCCTATGAACTCAAGACCGACTACGCCAAGGCGCTCGGCGCGGTACGCACTTGTCTCGAACGCTTCGCCACCGGCGTCGTGCTGGTCTGGCTGCCGCAGGTGGCACTGGTCGAAGCGCAGCAGTTGCCCAGGCGGCTGGCAAACGCCGCGGCCGCGGCCCCGAGGGGCTGGCTGCACGCGCGACTCACGGTCGCGCCGGTGGGCGAGCGCGGGCTCGGGCTGACGGGCAGCTCGATGTTCGTGGTCAATCCGCCGCACGGCCTGCACGACGCGCTGCGCGACGTGCTGCCTTTCCTCGCGCTGGCGCTGGCTCAGTTCGACGGGGCGACGCATGCGCTCGAACAGCATGTACCCTGATCAGGCCGGCGGGACGCGCCGCAGGTCGCGAAAGGTCTCGAACAGCCATGAGCGCATGCCGATCAGCAGCGTGTAGGGGCGTTTCTGGTCGGGCGGCAGCTTGTGGTCGGCGAGGTGCTGTTGGGCGAAGTCCTGTGCGACCCGGGCCAGACGCTCGTTGAACGCCGTGGCCAGGCTGCGCCCGATCTGGCCGTGCACCAGCATCAGCATTTCGCCCTCGCCGTCGAAACCGCAGTCGTAGTAGTCGTCCACGACATGGCGGCGGAAGTAGCTCATGACCGGGCCGTTGGGCCGCCAGCGGAAAGTCTTGGCCAGCAGCAGCCGGTAGCGGTTCATCGGCCGCAGCTCGATGATGCCCAGCCGGTCGAGTTGCGCGAGATACGCCACCGCCTCGGCATCGGTGTAGGTGTAAGTCGCGACGACCTGATCGAAGGTCCACTGGCTCAGGCAGCAGATCGCCATCAGCAGCAGCTTCGGATCGCCGACGACGGCGTTCTCCTGCGCCTCGGACAGTTCGCGTCGCAGCGGCTGCGCGTCGGCGACGCGGCGCGCGAGGTCGGCGAAGTCCATGTGCAAAACGCGCAGGCATTCGTCAATGCGGGACAGGGGCATATCGGCCTGCGAGAACATTCGCTTGATGCTCGACTCGGCCATGTCGAGGTGGCCAGCCAGGTCCGCATAGGTGACGCCCGCAGCCTTCAATTCGGCCTTCAGCGCGGCGATGAGGTCCTTGGTCGATGACATGGGCGCGTCCCGAAGCTCGCAATGGGCACGCGCGGCGACTCTAGCAGCGACGCAGGGCCGCCGATGACCACCGGCCCGTTCCCGAGGCCCTCGGGGGCGTTGTGCGGGCCGCCTTGTCAGGCAGCCTGCTTGCGCCGGCGCGCGACGAACCCCACCGCTGCCAGCCCCGCGAGCATCAGCGCATACGTGCTTGGCTCGGGCACTGCAGCGGTGATGTTGACAAGGTTGTAGTCGCTCTGGTTATTGCAGGCGCCGCTGCCGCACCCGCCGCTCACGGCTTCGAAGGCCAGCATCTGCACCGCGCGATTGCCGAACGGGTTGAGCACCTCGATCACCGCGCCCTGGCCCTGAGCGGTCCCGTATTCGTAGGAGAGCGTCGACAGCAGGGCCCCTGCGGCGTTGTACCAATGGGCCGTGTTCTCCGCCCCAGCGGCATGCAAGTAAAACACGTCGTCGTCGGCCGTGATCTTGGCCACCTCGAGCACATCGCCATACTCCGGGCCGTTGTACAGCAGACCCAGCTTGAAGCTCGACACGGTCATCGCCTGGTCGAACAGGATCGAGATGTACTCGCTCGGGTTGCCGGCGTCGATCTCGCCGCTGGTGCGCCCGCCCGCGACACCGACGCCGAGGTACGGTCCAGCCCACTTGGTGTCCATCACGCCGCTGGCGAACGACTGGAACCCGTCGCCGTCGACACCTGTGGTGCCCACGCCGATGTTGGACTGGTCGATCGTCAACTGGGCCTGCGCGCACGCAGCCGCCGCAAGCGACACGGCAGCGACAAAGGAGCGGACTGAGTTCTTCATGGCAGGCGGCGCATTCGTCAGATTGTTCGGTGAGGGCACTATCGCCCCGGCGGCGCCGCACGTCTGCCCCGTGGTTGAGCGCCGCCCCCGCGGCCACGGGGTGTCACCCCATCCGATACTGCGAGCCTGTCACCGTCCCGCTTGTTCGTTCAGTGAAACCCGCCCTGTCCCGCGCCGCCTGGGCGCGCATCGCCCCTTTCGCCGCCTTCATCGCGCTGCTGGCATTGCGTGGCGCGGCACCAGCCGACGGTTCCTGGGGATTCGATCCGCGTTGGCTCTATGGCGTGACCGTGCCGCTGGTCGCCTTGCTGGTCGCTTACTTCTGGCGTGAGTACGGCGAGTTGGCGCGACAGGTCGCGCCCGAGATGCGCGAGGCGTTGCTGGCCGTCGCGGTCGGGCTCGTCGTCTTCGTGCTGTGGATCCAGCTCGATGCGCCATGGATGTCGATCGGCGAACCCAGCGCGGGCTTTGCTGCGCTCGCGGCGGACGGCGCGATCGATGGGCCGCTGGTGGCGATACGCTGGGTTGGCGCGACGCTGCTCGTGCCGGTGATGGAGGAACTGTTCTGGCGCAGCTTCCTGATGCGATGGATCGATGCGCCGGTCTTCCAAGGTGTCGATCCGCGACGCACCAGCGTGAAGGCGATCGTCCTGTCGACATTCCTCTTCGTGCTGGCTCACACGCTCTGGCTCGCTGCGGCGGTCGCGGGCCTGGCCTACGCATGGCTGTACAGGCGCACCGGCAAGCTGTGGGCAAGCGTGATCGCCCACGCGGTCACCAACGGGGCGCTGGGCGCCTGGGTCGTTGCCACCGGGAACTGGCAGTTCTGGTAGGGCGGCGGCAGCCCCACCAACTGCTTCACCCGTCCACGCCGCGCACGCGGTCGGCCTGGAACTGCACGCGGAAGGCCCCGAAGCGGCCGATGTCGAGCGATTCGCGCACCTCGCGCATCAGGTTCACGTAGAAGTGCAGGTTGTGGATCGTCGCCAGCATCGGTCCCAGCATCTCGCCGCAGCGGTCGAGGTGGTGCAGGTAAGCCCGCGAGAAGCCGCGGCACGTGTAGCACCCGCAGGTCGCGTCGATCGGGCGATCGTCGTTGCGATGGCGCGCATTGCGTAGTCTCAGATCACCGAAGCGCGTGAACAGATGGCCGTTCCTCGCATTGCGCGTGGGCATCACGCAGTCGAACATGTCCACGCCGTGGGCCACGCCATCGACCAGGTCCTCCGGCGTGCCGACGCCCATTAGGTAGCGCGGCTTGCTCTCTGGCAAGCGCTGCGGCGTGTGCGCGACGATGCGGCGCATCTCGTCCTTGGGCTCGCCGACGCTGACGCCGCCCACGGCGTAACCCGGCAGGTCCATCGCCACCAGCGCCTCGATCGAGGCCTCGCGCAGTCGCTCGAACATGCCGCCCTGCACGATGCCGAACAGTGCATTGGGGTTCTCCAGGCGCGTGAATTCCGCCCGGCAGCGCGCCGCCCAGCGCAGGCTCAGCTCCATCGACGCGCGCGCCTCGGCCTCGGTCGTGACATGTCCCTGGGTCTCGTAGGGCGTGCACTCGTCGAACTGCATCGCGATGTCCGAGTCCAGCACGGTCTGGATCTGCATCGAGACCTCGGGCGTGAGGAAGAGCCGGTCGCCGTTGACCGGGGACGCGAATCGCACGCCCTCCTCGCTGATGTTTCGCATGTCGCCGAGAGACCAGACCTGGAAGCCGCCGCTGTCGGTCAGGATCGGCCGCGTCCAGCCTTCGAAGCGATGCAGGCCACCGAAGGTCTTCAAGACCTCGAGCCCGGGTCGCAGCCAGAGATGAAACGTGTTGCCGAGGATGATCTGCGCCCCCAATTCCTCGAGCGAGCGCGGCAGCACCCCCTTGACCGTGCCATAGGTACCCACCGGCATGAACACCGGCGTATCGACCACGCCGTGTCGCAGGGTCAGGCGAGCGCGGCGCGCGAGGCCTTCGGTGGCCAGCAGTTCGAATCGCAGCATCGACGCTATTGTCGCTACGCCGTCGCGTTACGATGGCGCCGGAGGTGCGTCATGAGACAGAGCGTGAACATGGTCCTGTCGCGGCTCGTGGTGGCCGGCGCCGTGGCACTGGTGGCCGGCTGCGGCACCCCCGTGGCCCCTTCGGCGGGCAGGCTGCAGGCGATCGACCACCTGGTCGTCATCTACGCCGAGAACCACAGCTTCGACAACCTGTACGGGCTGTTCCCGGGCGCCGACGGCATCGCGCAGGCCAGTGCAGAGCAGAAGACCCAGATCGATCACGATGGCCAGCCCCTGCGCGAGCTGATCGTCTTCGGACCCGACGGCCAGCCCGATGCGCGGTTCCCGCGACTGCCCAACGGGCCGTTCCGCATCGACGCCGCGCCGGTGGGCAAACGCTTCGACGAACTGGTGCCCAGCGGAATTCACGCCTTCTGGCACAACCAGGAGCAGATCAACGGCGGCCGCAACGACCGTTTCGCCGCGATGAGCAACGTCGGCGGTTGGGTGATGGGCTACTACGACGGCTCGGGCATGAAGCTGTGGCAGTGGGCGCGCGATTACACGCTGGCCGACCATTTCTTCATGGGCGCCTTCGGCGGCAGCTACCTCAATCACCAGTACCTCATCTGCGCCTGCGCACCGCGGCACGACAACGCGCCGGCAGCGATGCGCGTGGTGCTCGACGACGCCGGCAGGCTCAAGAAGCTTCCCGACTCGCCTTCGGCGAACACGGCGGCCGTCAAGGTGGTCAGCCGCGGCGGCGGCCAGGTCTCGCCCGACGGCTGGTCGGTCAACACGACGCAGCCTCCCTATCAACCGAGCGGTGTGCCGCCGGCGGCCGATGGCATGCCCGACCTCGCCGACCCCAAGGGCGCGCCGGGCTTCGGCGAGCCGCTGCCGCCGCAGCGCGTCAAGACGATCGCCGACACGCTCAGTGCAAGGGGTGTGAGCTGGGCCTGGTACAGCGGCGCCTGGAACGCCGCGCTCGCCGACGGCCGGCGCCCCGCAGGCGAGAAGCGATCGGTGATCTACACCGGTGGTGCGGCGAGCCCCAACTTCCAGCCGCACCACCAGCCGTTCAATTACCACGCTCGATTCGCGCCGGGCACGGCCGACCGCGCGCGCCATCTGCTCGATGGCGAACAACTGCTCAAGGACGCCGCTGCAGGCGCACTGCCGGCGGTGAGCTTCTACAAGCCCGCCGGGCGCTGGACACAGCACCCTTCCTACACCGACGTGAAGAGCGGCGACGAGCACATCGCCACGGTGCTCGAGGCTCTGCGTGCGAGCCCGCAATGGGGGCGCATGCTGATCGTGGTGACCTACGACGAGAACGGCGGCTACTGGGACCACGTCCCGCCACCGACCGGACCCGGCTGGGGCGACCGCCTCGGCCCTGGAACG
>JAOUIM010000238.1 GCA_029884035.1 Aquincola sp.
GGATCAGCGGCCCGACGAGCGGCAGCGATTCGATCCAGCGCGACTTGGCGCCGGTGCGCAGCGTCTGGCGCGCGGTCACGACGACGGCGGTGATCGCCGCCAGCGCCACCGCGGCGACGGCCCACGAGTGGCCGGCGACCATCCGCCCCCAGCCCATCAGCAGCTGCGAGGTCCACGGCAGCTCGCGGCGCGTGCTCTCGATCAGCATCGAGAACTTCGGCACGACCACGCCGAGCAGGAACATCACGACGAGGAAGCCCACCGCGAGCAGCAACATCGGGTAGATGGCCGCGCCGACGACCTTGTCGCGCAGGGCCTTGATGCTCTGCTGGTGTTGCGCGTAGCGCAGCAGCGAGGTGCTCAGGTCGCCGGTCTGCTCGCTCGCGCGCACGGTGGCGATGAGCAGCGGCGGAAAGCGCTCCGACTGACGGTCGAGCGCGGCCGACAGCGGCTGGCCTTCGGAGACGCTCTTGACGACCTCGAGCAGGACGGCGCGCTGGGCGCCATGCGCCTCCTTGGCGGCGAGCGCGCGCAGGGCTTCGATGACGGACAGGCCGGCGGCCAGCAGCGACGCGAGCTCGTGCGAGAAGGTGGCGACATCCAGGCCCCGGGCCGAGCCCGACGCGGCGCGTGCCGCCCGCCCGTCGCCCTTGCTGCGCGGCGTGCACGCGAGCACCTGCAGGCCGTCCTGCGCCGCGCGTGCGCGCGCCGCCGTCGCATCGCCCGCAGTCACCTGCAGGCTCTGCACGGCACCGCCCGCGGTGCGCACGACGAGGTCGAAGGCGGCTTGCATGGCGCGCCTACGACCCCCAGGAGGTCACGTCGGCCGCTTCGCCGGTGCCGCCCGGCTGGCCGTCGAGCCCGTTCGAATAGAGGTCGTAGTCGCCGTGGTCGCCCGGCGCCTTGTAGACGTAGCGATTGCCCCAGGGGTCCGGCGGCACGGCCTTCTTCAGGTAGGGGCCGGCCCACTTCTCGAGGTTGGGCGGCTTGGCGTTGAGCGCGGCCAGCCCCTGCTCGGTGGTGGGGTACGAACCGATGTCGAGCCGGTACTGATCGAGCGCCTTCTCGAGCGCGTCGATCTGCGCGCGCGCGATCTTGGTGTTGGACTTGCCGACCTGGTCGAAATAGCGCGGCGCCACCAGGCCTGCGAGCAGGCCGATGATGACGATCACGACGAGCAGCTCCAGCAGCGTGAAGCCTCTTGCACGTCGTGGGTCCGTACGCTGCGAAAAGCCGGCCCCGCCCGGCTGTACGGAATTGAGGATCAAGTCGAACGCCCCCGTTGATCAGTGCCCGAAGAACGGGCGCGCACCTGGATCGATGCGGATGGGGGCGAGTCTGTCGGGCAGTCTTAATCGGTACTTAAAGGCTGGGGCGAACCCCCCCGAACGGATGGGGTGGACCGACCATCTCAGGTAGCAGACACCCTATCCGAGGGTCGGAACCTTGAACGGCATGGCCTCGCGGTTACACGGCGGCGCACGGTCGCGCGCCGCACGCGATGCGCTCAGGTCGGGGCGCAGGAGGCGCTGCTGGCGCAGCGCAGGTACCCGAGGACGCGCGGCACGTAGGCCTGCGTCTCGGGATACGGCGGGATGCGGTTGCCGGCCTTGAGCACGGCCTGTTCACCGGCGTTGTACGCGGCGAGCACGAGCTCCATGTCATCGCGGAACCGCGCCATCAGCCACTTCAGGTAGCTCGCGCCGGCGCGCACGTTCTGGCGCGCGACGTAGGGGTCCTGCGCGCCGAAGCGCGCCGCGGTGGCGGGCATGAGTTGCATCAAACCCACCGCGCCCTTCGGCGACAGTGCGCGCGGGTTGTACGCCGACTCGGCCGCGATGACGGCGTGCAGCAGGTTCGGCGAGATCTGCACCTCGGCGGCCACATCCGCGACGAGCCGCTTCAGCTCGGCCGGCGCTGCGGGCAGTTGCAGCGTGGTGCTCTGCGCAGCGCGGGCCGGCTTGTCGACCACCGAGGGCGCCGGCTTCGCACGCGCCGCAGGATCGTCGACGAGCAGCACCGGGGTGTCCGTCGTCTGGAAGTTCGACAGCACGACCGCCGAGTCCGCGCCGGAGGAACCGACATAGATCTGCGCCATCGCCGGAGCGCACGCCAGCAGCGCCGCGGTGGCCAGCAAGCGTGCGATCGTCAATCGATCGCACAGCCGCGTGTGCGCTCTGCGCGCCGCGCGTGCGAACGAGATCACATCGAGACGGGCGTCGAGTCGGTCCACCCGGGTAGTACAGCCCAAGCGCGTGCGGCTCGTCAATGGTGATTTGAGGGGGAGGACCAAGGAGGGCGGGTCCTACGACGGCGGTAGGGGAGCACCCCGTGCGGCTGGTCACAGCGGCGTCTTGCGACGGCGTCGCGCGGGTCGTGTCCTGTCGTGCCTCGTGGCCGGGTCAGCGCGCCGCGATGGTCGTCATGTCGACCACGTCGACCGTGCAGTCGGGGCTGCGGTAGCAGATCGTCGCGCGCGCGAGCTGTCGCACGCGGTCCATCTCGGTCGGCGGGCTCCACAGATCGACGAGCCAGCGCCGCGCGGGGTCGAGCGGAAAGCGCGTGCCGTTCACCTCGGCGGTGGACGCCGACGAGCTTGCCGTCGCCGTGGCGGCGTCGACTTCGACGCGGCACGACAGCTGCAGCAGATCACCGGTCAGCTCGCAGCGCCAATGCGTGCCGGCCTGCGACAGGGCGGGCAGCAGGGCCCATGCGACAACGGCGGCGCAGCGAAGGCGGGCATCGGACATGCCGCGCTATCGGACACGGCACCGCCGAACTGGAGCCGTCGCGCCGCACGGGCGTGACGGGCTGCACGATGTTCAGGCCGCGCGGCGCCCGGACGCGAGACGCGAGGCCATGCGCGCCGTGGCGTCGCGCACGCCGGCACGGTCGATCACCAGCACCTGGTCGACACCCATGCGCTGCGCCACCTCGCGCCAACGCTGCGGGCCGGCGACCAGCAGCGCCGTCGCTGCGGCGTCGGCGAGCGCGGCCGATGCGTGCACCACGGTCACGCTGTCCAGCCCCGCGGCGGGCTGGCCCGTGACCGGGTCGATGATGTGGGTGAAGCGCTGGCCGTCGAGCAGTCGCCAGCGCTCGTAGGTGCCGGAGGTGACGACCGCTTCGCGCCCTTGAACGGCGACGCGCGCGGCCAGAGCGTCGCGATGCGGATCGCGCACGCCGACCTGCCATGCGCGGCCGTCGATGCGGCCCATCGCCGCGAGATTGCCGCCGAGATTGAGCAGCGCGTCGCGCACACCCAGGCGCTGCAGGCGCTCGAGCGCCCAGTCGAGGGCCACGCCCTTCGCATACGCGCCGAGGTCGATCTGCACGCCACGATGCGAGCTGCGTACCGTGGACCCGCGCCATTCCAGCCGCGCCAGGCTCGGGCGCACGGCGGTCCAGCGCTCGATCGCTTCGGCGGCGGGCCGCGTGCCCGGCTGCATCACGTCGTCGTGGAAGCCCCAGGCACCCACCACGCCGCCGATCGCGGGGTTGAAATGACCGGCGGACGCCGCCTCGAGCGCGGTGGCGTGGCGGATCGTCTCGGCCAGCGCCGGAGCAGGCCGATGCGGCCGGCCCGCGCGCAGCGCCGTGTTCAGGTCGTCCAGTTCGCCCGGCTTCCACGCGTTCCAGCGCGCGTTCATCGTCGCCAGCCCGTGCCAGACCGCTTCGCTCGCCGCGGTCGGCGCGGTATCGGGCAGCAGCAGTTCGACCGCCGAGCCGAACAGCACGCGCTGCTCGCGTCGCACGGCATGCGCGGCCTGCGGCCACATGACCAGAGCGGCGGTCCAGCCGAGCCAGGCGCGTCGTGTGGCCCGAGTCATCGCTTGCACCGCGCGGCCCTCGCCTCAGTAGCGCAGGCGCAGCGCGGTCAGCGCGCCGAGCGCAAGCTCGCGTTCGCGCTCGAGCGCATCGACGAGCGGCCGCGCGCCGTCGAGCTGGTGGTGCCGCGCCAGGGACTCGATCTGCGCGCACAGGTCCGACAGGCGCAGCGCACCGATGTTCTGCGTTGCCGACAGGAATCGATGCGCGACCGCGCGCAGCGCGGCGGCGTCGCCCAGCGCGAGCGCCTGCGCGATGCGCTGCACATGCGCGGCCGAGTCGTCCTCGAACATGTCGATCAGTTCGCGCACGAGCGAGGGCTGGCTGTCGTCCTGCATCGTGCGCAGGTGCTCGAGCCGCTTCGCGTCGATCGCCAGCTCACCCAGCGCCGGGTCGATCGCACGCGTCGCGTCGCCGCTGCGGCCCAGCGCGTCGGCGAGGTCGCGCAACTCGATGGGCTTGGCCAGGTAGCCGTCCATGCCCGCGGCCATGCACGCTTCGCGGTCTCCCGGCATCGCGTTGGCCGTCATCGCGATGATGCGCGGCAGCCCCTGCGGGCCGCGCTGCTGCACGATGGCGCGCGCGGCCTGGATGCCGTCGAGTTCGGGCATCTGGATGTCCATCAGCACCACGTCGTAGCGTTGCCGGGACACCGCCTCGAGCGCCTCCAGGCCGTTGCCCACCACGTCTGCGCGGTGGCCGAGGTGTTGCAGCAGGCGCGTGACGACGCGCTGGTTGACGACGTGATCCTCGGCCACGAGCACCTGCAGCGGCTGCAGTGGCGGCGCCGGCGCGGTGCCGTCCGTCGATCCATTGGCCGGCGCGTCGCCGCGCACCGCGGCGACCAGGGTGTCGAACAGCAGCGCGGCCTTGATCGGCTTGGCCAGGCACGCCGAGAGCTGCGGCCGGTCATCGATCCCGTGCAACGGACGTTGTCCGAGCGAGGTCAGCAGAATGATCGGCAGCCGCTCGGCACCGCGGCACTGCCGCAGCTGCCGCGTCAGCTCGAGACCATCGACGTCGGGCATGCTCATGTCGAGCACCGCGACGTCGAACGGCTCGCCATGGCGCACGCGGTCGATCGCTTCGAGCGCCGAGGGCAGCGTGCTCGGCTTCATGCCCCACAGCATCGCGAAGCGCGTGAGGATGCGCCGGTTGGTCAGGTTGTCGTCGACGATGAGGATGCGCTTGCCCGCCAGCGCCGGCGCGTTACGCTCGAGGAACGCCGCCTTCGCCGCGGCATCGGCGCGCTCGAGCTGCACCCAGACGTGGAACACCGAGCCGCGCCCGGGCGTGCTCTCGACGCGCACGCTGCCACCCATCAGCTCCGCGAGCCGCTTGCTGATCGCCAGCCCGAGCCCGGTGCCGCCGTACTTGCGCGTGGTCGACGGGTCGACCTGCGAGAAGCTCTGGAACAGGCGCGGCAACTGCTCGGCCGCGATGCCGATGCCGGTGTCCTCCACCGCGATGTGCAGCCGCTGCATGCGGCCCTCGCCGGGCTCGCTGTCGATCGAGGCGAAGACCTCGCCCTGGTGCGTGAACTTGACCGCGTTGGACAACAGGTTGGTCAGGATCTGGCGCAGCCGCACCGCGTCGCCGAGCAGGGCCTCGGGCGTACCTTCCTCGATCTGATAGGCGAGGTTGAGGCTCTTCTCGAGCGCGCGCGGCGTCACTAGGTCGAGCGACTCCTCGACGACGCGGCGCAGGTCGAGCGGCCGGTGCTCGAGTTCGAGCTTGCCCACGTCGGCCTTCGAGTAGTCGAGGATGTCGTTGATGATGTCGAGCAGGGCCTCGCCGCTGGCGTGGATGGTGCGCGCGAAGTCGTGCTGGTCCTCGCTCATCGGCGTGTCGAGCAACAGCGTCGTCATGCCGATCACCGCGTTCAGTGGCGTGCGGATCTCGTGGCTCATGTTGGCCAGGAACAGGCTCTTGGCGCGCGCGGCCGCTTCGGCCTCCGATTTGGCGCGCTCCAGCTCGGCCGACTGGCGCAGGCTCTCGGTGACGTCGGTGAGGGTGCCGATCCAGCCCTCGACGCGACCCTCGGGGCCGTGCTGCGCGACCGCATGGCCGTCGACCCAGGTCTCGGCGCCGTCGCCGCGAACGAACCGGTAACGCAACCGGAAGGGCCGCCCGCTGTCGACCGCGGCGCGCCACGCCTCGCGCACGGCAGCCCGGTCGACGGGGTGCAGCGCGGCCAGCCAGCCCGCGCCTGCCG
>JAOUIM010000239.1 GCA_029884035.1 Aquincola sp.
TTGACCAACGTGCGCGATCCGAAGCGGCATCGCCCGGACGCACCGAGCCGCGGTGCATTGGTGGCGGAGTGGCTCGCGAGTGCCGGCGACGCGCAGGCGCTGTTGCCGGGATGGGTGCGCCGCGGCTGCAATCCCTTCAACCTGATCGGGGGCGACCTGGCGACCGGCCAATGGTGGTGGGGCGATGATCGAAGCGCCGCGCCACAGCCGCTGTCCGACGGCGTGCATGCGCTGTCCAACGCCTCGCTCGATGTGCCCTGGCCCAAGGTCTTGCGGGTCCGCGATGCACTTGCGGCAGCGCTCGGGATAAGCGCGGACGCGAAGGCGCTGGCTGCGTCGCTGCTGGATGCCCTGTCCGACCGCAGCGTCCCGCCCGACGGGGATCTTCCGGACACCGGCATCGGACTCGCCCGCGAGCGGGCATTGGCCCCGGTGTTCATCCATGCAGCCGCCTCGCGCTACGGCACTCGCAGCAGCACGGTGCTGGTCGGCGAGCGCACCCTTGCCAACCGATGGCTGCTGACCGTGGTCGAGCGGCGCTACGACGCCTCGGGACGCCCCCTCGAGGAGCGCATGGTGCAACTGGCGGGCTGGCCGGGAGCGGCGCGCGCACCGGTTCAGGTCAGGCCTGCGTACTGAGTCTGCGCACCATCTCCAGGTGCTCGATGCCGGCCTCCTCGAACGGCGTACCGTGGGCCACGAAGCCGGTGCGCATGTAGAAGCCGACCGCGCTGGCCTGCGCGTGCAGCCTCACCTCATGCAGGCCGCGCAGCCGGGCCGCATCGATCAACGCATGGAGCATGCGGCGCCCGACCTGCGAGCCGCGCATCGCTGCGATCACCGCCATGCGGCCGATCTTGCCCACGCCGGGTGCAAGAGTGAGCAGCCGTCCGGTGCCGAGGACCATGCCGAGGCGATTGCGCGCCACGACGTGCAGCGCATCGGCATCGAGGCCGTCGTGGTCGAGTGCGGCATCGATGCCCTGCTCCTGCGTGAACACCGCGTGCCGGACCGGTCCGGCCGACGCTCCAAGCTCCCCCCAGTCGCCAACCGGCAATTCGATCATCGGCTCGCCGCGCTCGAAGCCCTCGAGCACCTCGCGCAGCAGCGGCGGCACCGGTCGTGAGGTCTGCGACGCCGGATCGGCAAAGACGTAGACGAGGTCACCGTGAACCAGCAGCACCCCGTCGCGGAACACCGCACCGCGCAGCAGCATCGACGAGTTGCCGACACGCTGGCAGCGGATGCCGACTTCGACCTGATCGTCATAGCATGCCGACGCGTGGTACTCGAGCGTGGCCTTGCGCACGTAGAGGTCGCCGCCCAGCGCGTGCATGCTGTCCTGATACGGCAACGCGAGCGCACGCCAGTAGCCCGCGATCGCGGTATCCAGGTACATCAGGTAATGGGCGTTGAAGACGATCTTCTGCATGTCGACTTCGGCCCATCGCACGCGCAGGCGCTCGGCGAAACGGTAGTCAGCCCGTCTGGGCAAGGTATCGTGGCTCATCTCGGTCTTTCCAGGCGGATCGCAGCGCCTCGGCGGCGAATTGTTGCGCGGCAGCGGCCTCCTTGAGGACGCGGCCCATCTTGATGAAGTCGTGCGTGACGCCACGCACCAGGTCGAGCTGCACGGGCACGCCGGCCATTCGAAGGCGATCGGCGTACAGCACACCCTCGTCGGCCAAAGGGTCGCACTCGGCGACGATCACGCAGGCCGGCGCGACATCCGCGTGGTCGGCGGCCTCCAGCGGCGCGAAGCGCCAGTCGCGGCGGTGGTGATAGTCGATCGTGTGGTCGAAGAACCAGTCGATGGAGGCCGCGTCGAGCAGGAATCCGTTGGCGAACAGATGGCGCGACGCGAAGCTCGCGTCGGCCGCAGTGCCGGGCGTGATCAGCAGCTGCATTGCGAGCAGCAGGTGCTCGTCGCGCGCGACGAGGGCTGCGACGGCCGCCAGCGTGCCCCCGGCACTGTCGCCGCCCACCGCCAGGCGCGAAGGATCAAGACCGAGCGACGCGGCACCTTCGCGCGCCAGCCAGCGCAGGACGGCACATGTGTCGTCCACAGCCGCCGGGAAGCGGTGCTCCGGGGCGAGCCGGTATTCGAGTGCGAGCACCGCACCGCCGCATCGCAGCGCGAGCTGGCGGCACAGGCTGTCATGCGTTTCCAGTCCGCCGATTACGAACCCGCCGCCATGCAGGTACAGCAACAGTGGCAGCCGCTCGCGCGATGGGGCGTAGAGCCGCGCGGGCAAGGAACCGGCCGCGCCGGGCACCTCAAGGTCGCGAACGTGGGGCAGCGGTGCGCGCGGCAGGTCGAGTACCTCGGCCGCCGACAGGTAGGCGCGGCGCGCGGCCTCGGGCGTGAGCGAGTGATAGGGCGGATGGCCTGCGCGAGCGATGCGTTCGAGCAGCCCGTTCATCGCCGGCGTGAGCAACTGGGTCGGAGCGCGCATCGGGCGCCAGCATAGCCGGCGCGCGCGCTCACGCACCCGCGCGGAGCACGCGGCCGGCCGCTCAGCGAGCGCGTCGCGGCCGGCGCACGATCGACGGAGTCAGGGTGTCGCGTCCAGCGCCGCGTCGGCCGTTACGAGACCCGCACCGGTGGCATCCGTGTCCCAGCACACATGCGCCGACGTGCCTGCTGGAGTGGCCACGTCGCGGCACCCTGCTGGTAGCGCGATCGCCGAGCCTTTCAGAATCGCTTCGACTTGACCCTGGGTGAGCGATGAATTCTTCTGCATCATCAGGGCAGCAACGCCAGCCACGTGCGGCGAGGCCATGCTGGTGCCTCCGAGGAAGAAGTACGAAGTCTGACCGCTGTTGACCTGGTAGGGACCGACCACCCACGACCCGGGCGCGGCGACGTCCAGCTGCTGGCCCGCCTTCTCACGACTGGAAAAGTCGGTGATGTAGAAGTCGTTCACGTTCGTCGGATCGGGCACGTCCCTGTTGTTCCACCAACTGCGGTTGCCGCCCGCCCACTCGCCGATCCAGCCGCTCGCGGCCACCGAGATGACCGGTGCGTAGGCGCCGGGGAAGCCCATACCTGCGTTGCCTGAATTGCCAGCCGAGGCAACGACGATGACGCCCTTGCCGATCGCGTAATCGAGCGCAGCCTTCTCGATCGCATCGAGCACCGATCCGCCGAGGCTCATGTTGATCACGACCGGGCTCGCGCCCAGGTAGCCACTGAATTTCAGGTCGGCAACGTAGACGATGCCGCGCGCAACCACCGACGACCATCCGCTGCCGTTCTGGTTGAGCACCTTGACCGGGATCACCGTTGCCATCGGCGCGGTGCCCCCCACGGGCGTCCCGCGCAGGCTGTAACCGAGGATCGTGCTCGTGACGTGGGTGCCATGCGAGTCCTGATCGTGCTCCCACTTGTTCGGCTGCGACGAGACGCTTCCGACCTCGCCGCCACCACCACCGAACGCTCGGGCGTGCTCGACCGCGATGCGTTCCTGCGGGAAATACTGCCGCCAGCTGTCGAGAAGGCCAGTGTCCAGCACGGCAACGTAGACGCCCGTCCCGTCGTAGGCCGCAGTGCGCGTCGTGCCGAAGTCGATGACGTTGATTGCGTCCTGGTCCCAGGTGCTCCGGCCGTTCGAGAAGTCCGTTGCCACCACGGTGTCGACGGGTGCACCCTTGCGCTCGGCGTCGGGATTGGCAGCCGCAACATATGGCAGCGCACGGATCGCGTCGAGGTCGGATGCGCGTGCCTGCAACGTGAGTGCCTGGATCGGTGCGATGACGTCGCGCACACGGCCGAGGCGACCGATGTCGGCCAGGACCGCCGCGGTAGGTGCCTGGTTGAGCATGACGTTGACGCCGATCATGCGAGAGCCGACCGCGGCAGCTTGTTCCGTCGTTTGTGCGTCGCCGCCACCGCCGCATGCAGACAGAAGCGCAGCCAGTGCCAGCACGCTGCGAGACAGGAATCGGTTCGTCTTCACGATGATGGTGCTCCTTCGGGTTGGGGCCGGGCCTGTGGCTCGAGGCGGCGGACCGGATGACAATCGAGAGGGATGACTATCACGGAGCACCTGGTCGATGGCGAGACAGGTTTTCCCGTGGCGAGTTGCGGGCAACCCCCGATTCGCGGTGGATGGGTGCCCCCACCCACCCAGCCCCGTCCGCGGATCGCCACCCGTCGCCCACCATGCGATGCTCCTCGCGACCTCGAAGCGATGCCGATGAACGAACCTGCATTCCACATGATCAGCGGCGCCCCCGACCCCGTGGCGCCGTTCAGCCACGCCGTCGAGCAGGACGGCTGGATCTTCGTTACCGGGCAGATGCCGTTCACCGGGACCGCGAACGACTCGCCCTACCCCGACGGGATCGAGGCGCAGACGCACCAGGTGTTCTCGAACCTGCGACGCGTTCTCGAAGGCATCGGGCTCGGACTCGAGAACGTCGTGCAGGCGCGTGTGTACCTGCTGCACTTCGACGAAGACTACGCGCGCATGAATGCGGTCTACGCGACCTACTTTCCACCCGGCAGGCGGCCGGCCCGCACGTGCATCGGCGTGGCCGGGCTCGCGCGCGGCGCGCGCATCGAGATCGACTTCATCGCGAGAAGGCCGGTTCCGTAGCGGCTCTGAAGGCGAGCGGCCTTGGCGCGGTTGTCGAATGCCGGAGGCGGTCGATACCGCAGGGACCAAGCCAAGCAGAAACAAGCCGCCCGACGGGGCGGCTTGTTCGTTCGTACGACGCTCGGCAGCGCGAGCGTTCGCTCAGTGGTGCGTCCCGTCGAAGAACTGCTCGTCCTCGGTCGAACCCTTCAGAGCTGCCGTCGACGCTTCCTTCTCGATCGTCGTCGTCACGGCATCGAAGTAGCCCGTGCCGACCTCACGCTGATGCTTGACCGCGGTGAAGCCGCGCTCGGCAGAGGCGAATTCCTTTTCCTGCAGCTCAACGAACGCGCTCATGTTGTGGCGCGCATAGCCGTACGCCAGGTCGAACATCGAGTAGTTCAGGCTGTGGAAACCCGCGAGCGTGATGAACTGGAACTTGTAGCCCATTGCGCCGAGCTCGCGCTGAAACTTGGCGATCGTCGCGTCGTCCAGGTTCTTCTTCCAGTTGAAGCTCGGAGAGCAGTTGTAGGCGAGCATCTTGCCGGGGAACTTGGCATGGATGGCCTCGGCCCACTGCTTGGCAAAGGCCAGGTCCGGCTTGCCCGTCTCGCACCACAGCAGATCGGCGTAGGGCGCATAGGCCAGCCCGCGGGCGATCGACTGTTCGAGGCCGGCTCGCGTGCGGTAGAAGCCCTCGACCGTGCGCTCGCCGGTGCAGAACGGCCTGTCGTTGTCGTCGACGTCGCTGGTGACCAGGTCCGCGGCCTCGGCGTCGGTGCGCGCCAGCAGCAGCGTGGGCACACCCATCACGTCGGCGGCCAGGCGCGCGGCGACGAGCTTGGCGACCGCGTCGCGCGTGGGCACCAGCACCTTGCCGCCCATGTGGCCGCACTTCTTGACCGAGGCCAGCTGGTCCTCGAAGTGCACGCCGGCCGCCCCCGCCTCGATCATGGCCTTCATCAGCTCGAACGCATTGAGCACACCGCCGAAACCGGCCTCTGCGTCAGCGACGATCGGTGCGAAATAGTCGATGTCGTCCTTGCCCTCGCTCCACTGGATCTGGTCGGCACGGGCGAAGGTGTTGTTGATGCGCTTGACGACCTTGGGCACCGAGTCGACCGAGTACAGGCTCTGGTCGGGGTACATCTCGCCGCCATCGTTGGCGTCGGCCGCCACCTGCCAGCCCGACAGGTAGATCGCCTTGAGACCGGCTTTGACTTGCTGCATCGCCTGGTTGCCCGTCAAGGCACCCAGCGTGTTGACGAACGGCTCGGTGTTGAGCAGCGTCCAGAGCTTTTCTGCGCCGCGGCGCGCAAGCGTGTGCTCGATCGGGAACGACCCGCGCAGGCGCACAACGTCCGCGCTTGCGTAGCCGCGTTTGATGCCTTTCCAGCGCGGGTTCTCCGCCCAGTCCTTCTCGAGGGCGGCAGCTTGTTG
>JAOUIM010000240.1 GCA_029884035.1 Aquincola sp.
CAACGGCTGGGACGGGCCGAACGAGCTGCTGTTGACGGCGGGCCGCCGCCCCGAGGAGACGACATGACCCACCCGACGCGCGACCGGTGCGAGTGCGTGAACGCTCTGCTCACCGCCAACGAGCGCCGCCGCTTTCTGCGCGCGGGCGCCCGCGGGCTCGCCGCCCTGTCCACCCTGTCGGTCGGGCGGTTCGCCGATGCGGCGCGCGGCGATCCCCTGCGCATCCTCTGCAGCGGCCCGGCCGGCAGCATTCCTGACCTGGTTGCCCGTGCCGTTGCCGATCAGCTGAGCGACACGGCCGGGCTGCGTGCCGTCGTCGACAACCGGCCCGGTGCAGCCGGGCAGATCAGTGTCGGCGCATTGAAAGGCGCTGCCGCGGATGGATCGACGCTGCTGCTGGCACAGGGCGCCATCGCCACGGTCTATCCGTATCTCTACGCCAAGCTGGGCTACGACCCTGCGATCGACCTGCAGCCTGTGTCCCTGGCCAGCGAGATGCTGCTCGCACTCGCGGTCCGCCCGGCGGTGCTGCAGGACGTGACGACACTGGCCGACTTCATCGGCTGGATACGCGGTCACCCGGCGCAGGCCAACATCGGATCACCGGGCACCGGGACCCTGCCTCACCTCCTGGAGGCGATGCTGCTGCGCAAGGCGGGCGTCGCCTGGCAGCATGTGGCGTACTCCGGCGGCCCGCCCGCGGTGACGGATCTGCTGGGCGGGCAGATCGCCGCGCTCGTGCTCCCCGAAGGCCTGCTGCGACAACACCACGCCGCAGGTCGTGTGCGCGTCCTCGCCACCTCGGGGTCTGCACGCAGCGCGTACATGCCCGACGTTCCGTCGTTCGTCGAACAAGGGCATCCCGAACTCGTGGTCAAGGAGTGGTTCGCGTTCTTCGCACCCGGTCGCGTGCCGAAGACCACCGTCGAGGCCAGTTCGGCACTCCTGCGCGAGGCCATTGCCCGCCCAGGGCTGTCGGCCGCGTTCGCACGGGCTGGCATGACTGCCGTCTCGAGCTTGCCGTCGACCCTGTCGGCCCGGATCATCAGTGAACAACAGTACTGGCAGCCCGTGCTTCAAGCCAACGACATTCGCGTCGACTGACGCGCCTTGACCCGCTCGCCCGCCCCTTCAGGGCTTGACGAACTTGAGCACGAACTCGTCCTTGGGCATCGGCGGGTCGGGCGTGTTCTTGTCGCGCGGGTCGTTGGGGTTGCGCATGAACTGGCCCTCGGCGACCAGACGGAAGCCCGCGGCCTCGACCTCGCGGCGCAGGAACACTTCCTCGATGCGGTGCAGCGTGCCCGACTCGGAGATGCCGGTGCCGGCGCGGCCGGAGTGGTCGGCGATCACGTACAGGCCGCCGGGCTTCAAGGCCTGGAACAGCGCGCGGTTCATCTGCGCGCGGTCGACGCCCATGAAGCCGAGGTCATGGTAGTTGAACATCAACGTCACGAGGTCCAGGCCGTTGGCAGCCAGCGCTGCCGGCGCCGGGTTCTCGAAGGGTTGCGGCACCGCGACGATCGCAGCGGTGGCGACGTTGGCGCCGCGCAGCCTCTCGGCGCGCGCGGCCAGCGCCATCACCGAGCTGCGCGGCGGCCCTGCAGAGGGTGGCGGTGCTGGCGGTGCGGGGGTGGCCGACGGTGCACTGTTGCCTTCGGGCGCGGCCGGCGCCACCGGGGCGCGGTTCGGATCGCGCGGCAGGCTCTGGCCGTAGACCGTGCCGCCGGGGCCGATCGCGCGCGCCAGCAGTTCGGTGGTGTAGCCGCCGGCCGCGCTGACGTCCAGCGCGACCATGCCCGCGCGCAGTCCGATGAAGGCGAGCATCTGCTCGGGCTTGCGGCGTTGGTCGTTCGTGCGGTCGGCCGCGGTGCGGTCGGCGCCGGCGACGATCTCGGCAATGCGCGCTGACGACAGCGTGGGCCCCTGCGTCGGAGGCAGCGACGAGCAGGCGCCGAGGGTCAGGGCGAGCAGCGTGGCGCAAGCGCCGAGAAACCTGGGGCGTGATCGCGGGTTCATGCAGAGGACCTCATCGGTGCAGCGCGAGGTCTGCAGGACGCGACCCTACTCGATTCCCGGGTTGCGCACCGGCGAACCGTTACAGTGTCTGCAGCGAGACGAGCCCACCACCCCGATGGACGACATTGCCACCCTGCGCCGCATCCTCAAGTCCTCGCGCAAGATCGCGATGGTGGGCCTGTCGGACCAGTGGTACCGGCCGAGCCACTTCGTGGCCAAGTACCTGCAGCAGCACGGCTACCGCATCTTTCCGGTCAACCCGCGGCTGGCCGGCACCACGTTGCTGGGCGAGCCGGTGGTGGCCAGCGTGCTCGAGCTGAAGGAAGCGGTGGACATGGTCGACGTGTTCCGCCGCACCGAAGACGTGTTGCCGATCGCCGAGGCTGCGGTGAAGATCGGCGCCAAGGTGCTGTGGCAGCAGATCGGCGTGGTCAACCGCGAGGCCGAGGTGCTCGCGCGTGCCGCCGGCATGGACTCGGTGATGGACCGCTGCGTGAAGATCGAGCACGGGCGCCTGTTCGGCGGGCTGAACTGGGTGGGTGTCAACACGCGCGTGATCTCGGCACGGCGCCCGGTGGCCTGACCGGGCGCCGCGCGTGGTGCGCGCGCTTCAGCGTGGCGGCAGCGTGCGCAGCCAGGCCACCAGCGCGTCGAGATCGGCGGGGCTCATGCGCGCGTAGTAGGGAACGCCCATCGGTGGCTTGAGCCGGGAGCCATCGGGCCGCACGCCGGTGGTGACGATCGTCTTGATCTGCGCGTCGGTGTACTTCGCCAGGCCGGTGGGCGTGATGTTCGCCGCCACGCTCTGACCCCAGGGCCCGGGGAACACCATGCCCCCGGTGCCGAGCTTGTTCTCGATGTCGGGTTCTCCGTTGTCCTTGGGCCCGGAGTGGCACACGATGCAATGCCCCAGCGGACCGGCCAGGTAGCGGCCGTAGGCGACCTTGTCGCTGCGCGGCACGTCGGGCACCTTGCCCACCGGCGGACCGTAGTTCGGCGGCAAGGGGATGCGATAGGTCGACTTGGCCACCTTGTTGCGCACCGGCTTGACCGTGCGCAGGTAGGCGACGATGGCCGCCACGTCGGCGTCGGAGATGTCGCGGTACAGATCGATGGGCATCGGCGGGCCGATCAGCGAGCCGTCGGGGCGGCGTCCCTCGCGAATCGCCGTGGCGATCTGGGCATCGGTCCAGCGTCCGATGCCGGTGGCACGGTCGGGCGTGATGTTGGCACTGATCGCCGTGTACGGCGGCCCGTCTTCCACCACCAGTCCGCCGGCCAGCGTCTTGCCGGCGATCGGCCCCTGGGGACCTTGCGGCGTGTGGCAGTTGCCGCAGGCCACGATGCTCTGGACGAGGTAGCGTCCGCGCTCGACGCGCGATTCGGCGGATGCGGCGGGCGCGATGAGCACCAGGGCCAGCAGCGGCCAGGCGGCACGGCGATGGTTCATGGTGAGGGTCTCCTTGGTGGCGGGGGTGACCGACCGGTGCGGAGCATGAACGCGCCGGTGGCCGAAGGCCATCCACGCGAACCCGACTTGTGCGCGCTACAGTGCCGCGCATGGCCGACCGCACCTTCCACCCCGAGACGCTGGCCATCCACGCCGGCCAGATCCCCGACGCAGCCACCGGCGCGCGCGCGCTGCCGATCTACCAGACGACGAGCTTCGTGTTCGACTCGGCCGACCATGCCGCCAGCCTGTTCAACCTGCAGACCTTCGGCAACGTCTACTCGCGCCTGAGCAATCCCACGGTGGCGGCGCTCGAGGAGCGCGTCGCGGCGCTCGAGGGCGCGCGCGCGGCGGTGGCCTGCGCCAGCGGCATGGCCGCCGAGGCCACCGCGCTGATGACCATCCTGCAGGCCGGCGACCACGTGGTGGCCGCGGGCGCACTGTACGGCGGCACGGTGACGATGCTGGCGGTCAACCTGGCCAAGTTCGGCATCGACGCGAGCTTCGTCGATGCGAAGGACCCGCAGGCCTTTGCCGCCGCGATGCGGCCCAACACCCGCGCGGTGTTCGCCGAGTCGCTGGGCAACCCGAGCCTGGTGGTGCTCGACATCCCGGCGGTGGCCGCGGTGGCGCATGCGCACGGTGTCCCGCTCGTGATCGACAACACCGTGCCCAGTCCCTTCCTGTGCAACCCGCTCGCGCTCGGTGCCGACATCGTGGTGCATTCGGCGACCAAGTACTTGGGCGGCCACGGCACCACGCTGGCGGGCGTGGTGGTCGAGCGTGGAGACTTCCCGTGGGGCAACGGCAAGTTCCCCGGCATGACGCAGCCTTCACCCGGTTACCACGGCGTGATCTTCTACGAGACCTTTGGCGACTTCGCGTTCACGATGCGATGCCGCATGGAGACGCAGCGTGTCTACGGCGCGGCGCTGGCACCGATGTCGGCCTGGCAGATCCTGCAGGGCATCGAAACGCTGCCGCTGCGCATGGAGCGGCACTGCGCCAATGCGCTCGCCGTAGCGCGGTTCCTCCTCGCCGACCCGCGCGTGGCCTGGGTCAACTACCCCGGCCTCGAAGACCACCCGCAGCACGCGTTGATGAAGCGTCAGATGCGCGGCGCGTCGGGGCTGCTCGCCTTCGGCGTCAAGGGTGGCGTCGAGGCTGGCGTGCGCTTCATCGAGGCTGCTCAGTTCATGAGCCACCTCGTCAACATCGGCGACACACGCACCCTGATCAGCCACCCGGCCAGCACCACGCACCGCCAGTTGGACGAGGCCCAGCAGCGCGCAGCCGGCGTGCTGCCCGACATGGTTCGCATCTCGGTGGGGCTGGAGCACATCGACGACATCCTGTGGGATATTGACCAAGCGCTCGCCAAGGCGAGCGCGTAGCGCCCCGCCGCGGGCGGCATCGTTGAAACAGGAGATGCCCATGAACATCTATGACGACCATCTCGACGCCAACGCGGCAAATTTCGTTGCGCTGTCGCCGGTGAGTTTCGTCGAGCGCAGCGCCGAGGTGTTCGGCGACCTGCCGGCGGTGATCCACGGCGCGCGCCGCTACACCTGGGCTGCGACGCGCGAGCGCAGTGCGCGGCTTGCCGCGTCGTTGCGCGCGCTGGGCGTGTCGCGCCAGCAGACCGTGACCGTGATGCTCACCAACACACCCGAGATGATCGAGGCGCATTACGCAGTGCCTGCCCTCAACGCGGTGCTCAACACGCTGAACACGCGGCTCGATGCGCCGCTGCTGGCCTGGCAGATGAACCACTGCGAGACCGCGGTGCTGATCACCGACCGCGAGTTCGCGCCGGCGATCGCTGAGGCGCTTCGCCTGCTGAAGGCCGAGCACGGGCGCACGCCGATCGTGATCGACGTCTGCGACAGCGAGTACACCGGTGCGGGCGAACGACTCGGCGCGCACGAGTACGAGGCCCTGCTCGCGGCGCACGAGCCGCTGGCGCGGCTCGAAGGCCCGGCCGATGAATGGGATGCGATCGCGGTCAGCTACACCAGCGGCACCACCGGTGACCCCAAGGGCGTGGTGACGCACCACCGCGGCGCCTACCTCAACGCGGTGAGCAACGCGACCACCTGGACGATGCCGCACTTCCCGACCTACCTGTGGACGCTGCCGCTGTTCCACTGCAATGGCTGGTGTTTCCCGTGGACGGTGGCGCTGCTCGGCGGCACCCATGTGTGCCTGCGCAAGGTGGAGGCCCGCGCGATCCTCGACGCGATGCGCGAGCACGGCGTCGACCACTACTGCGCGGCACCGATCGTGCACAACCTGCTGATCAACGCGCCGCCCGAATGGCGCACCGGGATCACGCGGAAGGTGCGTGCGATGGTGGCCGGCGCCGCGCCGCCGGCGGCGATGATCGAGGGCATGGCCAGGATCGGCTTCGACATCGCCCATGTCTACGGGCTGACCGAGACCTACGGCCCCGCCGCGGTGGCGGCCAGGCGCCCGGCCTGGACTGCGGCTGGCCTTTCCGAGCAGACGCGCCTGAATGGCCGCCAGGGTGTC
>JAOUIM010000241.1 GCA_029884035.1 Aquincola sp.
TCGCGTCGCCCCAGTTCAACCGCGCCAAGGTGCTCGGTGTGCCCAGCAGCAGGACCCTGTCGTCGTCACTCGCCAGCGCGCGAGGCGGCACGACGGGCACGTCGGCAGCGGCAAGCTCAAGGGCAAACTCATGCTCCTCGAGGATCTGCGCATCGCTCCATCGTGCGGGTCGATAGAACTTGGCCACCACCACGCTGTCTTCCAGGTGCACTTGGAAGACGCGGTTCTCGTAGGAGTTGAGCTGCAGCAAACGGCCGTCGCCATGAAGGCCCAGCGCGTCGAGCGCATCGAGCACGCGCTCGGGGTCGAGCGCCGCGTACGCGGGCAATTGGGGCGTGGGCGTCGGCATTGCGCCCATTGTTGCCTGTTCGCGCGAAGACGCGCGCCGGAGTCAGTTGTGTGTGCCGGTGCCGGGGTAGCGATCGGACTCGATCACGTCGAGCCCGGAGTCCTCGGGGAACGGGTTGGCAGGCGGCGCGGCGCGAGTCACACCGCGTTCGTCACGCTGCTCGTATCGGGGCGATTCAACACCCCCCAGTTCGCCAGGTATGCTGATGTCGACGCGATTGTCCGGGGCGAAGAACGAGTCCTGGAAGAAGCTGGAGTCCTGCCACAGGGTGGCGCGCTCACGCCTGCGCGACGGGGGGGCGGCGAGGGGCTCAGCCCGCGGAGTAGGCCTGCTCGGCGCGGGCTGCGGACCACGCGAGGCCGATGCAGCCTGCGGCACCAACAGTTGAAGCTCGGCGAGTGAGGGCAGGTTGTCGACGGGGCAGCGCAGATAGCGCACTCTGCAGGCACCCAGCACCGACTGCTTGATCTGCAGCACGCGCCGCGAGTTGCCGCGATCCGTGTCGAGGTCGATCGCGGCCAGGACGCGTCCGTTGGCGCTGCAGATCGCGAAGGTGACGTGGATCGAGCCCAGCAATTCGTACCAGTAGCGGACCTCGTTCGGATCGCTCGGCTGGCAAAAACGGACCAACGGCAACTTCGACAGCACGATGTGATGTGGCAGTGCCTCGCGCAATTGCCGGTAGACGCGGCGCTCGTCGGTCGAGAACACCGGCCTTGGCGCGAGCGCCCACTCGGTGGGCAGCGGTTTGGGTTGCTGGCTGCGGCGTCGCGGCCAGCGCCAAGCCGCCAACACTGCCATCAGCACCACCAGCAGCGTCGATGCGACGATCCACGGCAACAGGGCTTCCATCTCGGTGCGGCGTGCAGGGCCGCTGGCCAAGGGCCCTGCGGCGACAAGTGGTTGCAAACGGGCGGATATTACCCGTTACGCGGACCACGCCTAATGGGGTCACACCCCCAATGCGGGTGCCAGGTACCCCGCAATGCCCGCGCTGTGGCTACTCGCGCGCTGCCTGGCCCGGGGCCATCGAATGTGTTCGCAACTCGTCGATCACATCGAGAACGTTGGCTGTCCGCTGCGCCTGCACCTTCAGCCGGTAGTCGATCTCGGCGGCGCCGGTTTCGACGATCTGGCCAATATGCGATCGAAGGTCGTCGCGCGGCACGCGCAGGCGCGCCGTGGATTCACCGCCCGCCCGTTCCACGGTGGCGCCGGCCGCCCGCACGATACGCAGCATTGGCACGTTCTGCGTCAGTGCGTGAATGACCAGCGTGTCGATGCCGTGGTTGCGCGCATGGAGCAGGGCGCGGTCGAACAGGCGGGCCCCAAAGCCGCGGCCACGTGCCTTCGGAAGTACCGACACGCCGAACTCCGCCTCTTGGTCACCCGGCAGGGCCGCGAGATGGGCCTGTGCAATCAGCTCCAGTCGGCGGTTGAAGACGCCGAACACCTCGTCCCGGTTGAAATCGATCAGGTCGACATAAAGCGCCACCTGCACGTCGGATGCGGCATAGCCAAAACGAAGGTACCGGTCGTTCTCGTTCAGAGCCAGCAGATGGAGGAGGATGCGGCCTCGGTGCCTTTGGGCCAGCGGGCGGATGGGTACCCAGTGCGGCCTGTCGGGACCGCTCGGAGACGCTGTGACGGGCGAATGCACCGCGGCGCTGGCACTGGGCAGGTCCTTGGGAAATTCCATCCGCGGCGTCAATCAATTAAGGGTTAACCCTAGTATAGCTCAGCTCAGTGATGCAGCATGGCGCGCCACGCCAATGCGGCGACAGGAGTCCATGGTGCACCCCGCTATAATCTCCGGCTTTCCCGTCGACGGCCGGGAAAGTCAGCCGAGAGGTCGCATGGTGAAAAGCGGTACCTCGGCTCGCCGGCACCCCAGGTGTCCGGGGCAGGCCGTCAGACCCTCAACGTCGAAAGACCCTCATGAAGACCTTCAGCGCCAAGCCGGCCGAAGTGAAGCATGAATGGTTTGTGATTGACGCCACCGATAAGGTGCTCGGACGTGTCGCCAGCGAAGTGGCACTCCGTTTGCGCGGCAAGCACAAGGCCATCTACACGCCTCACGTCGATACCGGCGACTTCATCGTCGTCGTCAACGCCGACAAGATCCGCGTCACCGGCAACAAGGCCGAAGACAAGGTCTACTACCGCCACTCCGGCTACCCGGGCGGCATCTACGGCACCAAGTTCAAGGACATGCAGGCCAAGCATCCTGGGCGTGCCCTGGAGAAAGCGGTCAAGGGCATGCTGCCCAAGGGCCCGCTCGGCTATGCGATGGTCAAGAAACTGAAGGTGTACGCCGGTGCGTCGCACCCCCACATGGCCCAGCAGCCCACGGCGCTGGCGATCTAAGGAGCGACGATGATTGGCAATTGGAACTACGGGACGGGCCGCCGCAAGTCGTCTGTGGCGCGCGTGTTCATCAAGAAGGGCAACGGCCAGATCCTGGTCAATGGCAAGCTGGTGGACCAGTACTTCGGGCGCCAGACCTCGATCATGATCGTCAAGCAGCCTTTGATGCTGACGAACAACGATGCGGCATTCGATATCCAGGTCAATGTCCACGGCGGAGGCGAATCGGGCCAGGCCGGCGCGGTGCGCCACGGCATCACTCGTGCCCTGATCGACTACGACGCGGCACTGAAGCCCAGCCTCAGCCAAGCCGGTTTCGTGACCCGCGACGCCCGTGAAGTCGAGCGCAAGAAGGTCGGATTGCACGGCGCACGCCGTCGCAAGCAGTTCAGCAAGCGCTGAACCACGATTTCGAACACGCGCGAGTCAGTCGGGGCCGCAACATTGCGGCCTCGTTCAATTTAGGGTCCGATGCGCTGGAAGCTGCTACGCCGCCGGATGTCGATCAGCGCTCCGCGCATGATCGTTCGCAGCCACCTGCCGTGGCCCTTGCGCTGGATCGTGCTCGCGCTGGCGTTCGGTTTCTCGGCTGCGATCGCGCTGTGGGCCTTCGAGTTCGGCAAGGAGATCGCGGGCCTGGATCGCGGCGCCAAGGAGGAACTGGCCCAGTTGCGCTCCGAGGTGGCGCGCCTGCGCGACGAGCGCGAGAAAGCCCAGTCGATTGCCAATACCGCAGACAGCCTGCTCAAGACCGAACGGGTCACGCAGGAAAAGCTTCAGCAGCAGCTGCGCCAAGCGGAAGCGGATGTCATGGCGCTCAAGGCAGACCTGGGTTTCTTCGAGCGCCTGCTGCCTGCTCCCGGCGATGGCCTTGCCGTCCGGGGCCTCCAGGTCGAGGCGGTAAAGCCAGGACAGGTGCGGTACCAGCTGCTCGTCATGCAAAGCGGACGCGCGCCGCCGGAGTTCAAGGGTCGCTACGAGTTGGTGCTTTCCGGCACCCTCGACGGGAAGCCCTGGACCTTCTCGCCACCTGCCGGCGCGCGCAGTTTGGCGCTCAAACAGTACGCGCGCGTGGAAGGGTTGATCGATCATCCCCCCCTTGCCGTGGTACAAAGCGTGCAGGTTCGGGTGCTGGACAGCGGTGGTGGCGTGCGCGCCAGCCAGACCGTCAAGCTGTGAAAGGAGCGACCCCATGTGGTCTGTGTTCAAGAAGCAACCGCCGATCCGAAGCTTGATCGGCGAAGGGACGGTGCTGCACGGTGAAGTCCGGTTCGAAGACGGGCTTCGCATCGACGGCGAGGTCCACGGTGACGTGACGGCCGTCGGCGAAGGTCTGACCTTGCTGGTGATCAGCGAGAAAGCCCGCGTACATGGCAAGGTCAAGGGTGGCCATGTGATCATCAATGGATCGGTGGTGGGGCCGGTCGAGTGCGACGGTCTGCTCGAGTTGCAGCCGAAAGCGCGGATCCAGGGAGATGTGCGCTACGGCACGATCGAAATGCACCAGGGTGCTGGGATCGACGGCGAGGTGCGGACCATCAAGCCGAGCGAAGAACGTCCGGCCTTGAAACTGGCTGCATCGAGCCGACTTTGAGATTGCCTTTGTTCCGAGGAATGTGACCATGAACGCGATCGCCGAACACCTTCCCCCAGCGACGGACGAACTCCCACCGCCGCTCGTGTTCACCGACAGCGCCGCCGACAAGGTCAAGCAGCTGGTTGACGAGGAAGGCAATCCGGATCTCAAGCTGCGAGTCTTCGTGCAGGGCGGCGGTTGCTCGGGCTTTCAGTACGGTTTCACGTTCGATGAGGTCGTCAACGAAGACGACACGCAGATGGCCAAGAACGGGGTCACGCTGCTGATCGACGCGATGAGTCTGCAGTACCTCGTGGGCGCCGAGATCGACTACAAGGAAGACCTCCAGGGTGCCCAGTTCGTGATCAAGAATCCGAATGCGACGACGACCTGCGGCTGCGGGTCGAGCTTCTCGGTCTGAAGTTTGAATTCCCGGCGCCAAGGGCCGCCCGCGAGGCGGCCTTTTCGTTTTCACCGGGCCGGATGCAGGGCGCCGAGCCGTCTTGGCCCCAACGCGCCAGTCACTGCCGGCACGTTGCCGGCCCGGCCTTCGACAAAACAACAGGCCAGCCAGGCAAATGCCGCGGCCTCGACCTGGTCGACTGGCAGTCCGAGGACGCCTGTGGTTTGCACATCGACGCCCGGCAGCGCCTGTGCGAGCAGAGCCATGACGTGTGCATTGCGGGCACCGCCACCGCAGACGTACAGAGCCCGGGCATCCGCAGCATGCCGCCGCAGATCACGCACGACGCAGGCGACTGTAAGCGCTGCCAGCGTCGCCTGTATGTCCTCGGCGCGCGCATGCCGCGCATGCGCGCCCACAGCCGTGTCGAGCCACGAGAGGTTGAAAAGGTCGCGTCCCGTGCTCTTCGGTGGATCAAGCTTGAAGTAGGCGTCCGAAAGGAGCGCGTCAAGCAGGTCAGCGACGACCGATCCACTCGCAGCCCACCGACCGGCCTCGTCGTAGGCCAGGTTGTGATGTCGCTGGCACCAGCCGTCGAGAAGGGCATTGGCTGGTCCGCAATCGAAGCCGATCACGCTGCCGTCGGCGGCGAGAAGCGTCAGGTTGGCGATGCCTCCGAGGTTCAGCACAGCGCGGGCGTGACCAGGCCGGGCAAACATCGCGGCATGGAACGCGGGCGCCAGCGGTGCGCCCTGCCCGCCGGCGGCCACGTCGCGGCTGCGCAGGTCGCACACGACGTCGATTCGCGTGTGCTCGGCCAGCAGGCTGCCATTGAGCAGCTGGATCGTGTAGCCGGTACCGTCCACGGCGCCGGGTTGGTGCCGCACTGTCTGCCCGTGTGCGCCGATCGCCCGCACGTCATGGGCCGCGGTGCTGGTGCTCAGGAGCAGGTCGGTCACGACGGACGCGTAGGCGCGTGCCACCGCGTTGGCGGCGAGCGCCGCCCGATGCAGTTCGTCCGCACCTGGGGCGTTCAACGCCAGCAATTCGGCGCGCACGCTGTCGATGTAGGGGGCATGCGTGTGGCCGAGAACGCGCACAGGGCCCGAAGCCACCTTGTCGCACTCGGCCAGCACCGCATCGATGCCGTCCAGCGACGTGCCCGACATCAGTCCGATATACCGCGCCATGGAGCCCGGCCGACGCGGGGGATCGATTACTCGGCGCGGCCGCGCGCGCCGAGCATCGACTCGGCCACATCGAGGTTGACCTGCAGGGTCTGCGCCACAGAGG
>JAOUIM010000007.1 GCA_029884035.1 Aquincola sp.
ATCCGCCGCTCGATCGCCGAGCGCGTGAGCCGCGGCCACATCCACCTTCAGGAAACGCTCGCCGATGACGTACTCGCGCTGATGCTCGCACACCCGCGGGTTCAGGCTGCACGCGTGTCGACTGAGAAGCCGGATGTCTACCCCGACTGCGACGCGGTGGGCGTCGAGGTGTTCGGACTGAAGGATTCCGCATGAATGCGATGAATGACGCCGCCGCGGCGAAGAAGGCGGCCTTCGAAGCCAATAAGCTCGCCAAACGCCTGCACCGCCAGGTCGGCGAGGCGATCGCCGGCTTCAACATGATCGACTCGGGCGACAAGGTGATGGTGTGCCTGTCGGGTGGCAAGGACAGCTACGCGCTGCTCGACATCCTGATGGGCCTGCGCCAGCGTGCCCCGATCGACTTCGAGATCGTGGCGGTCAACCTCGACCAGAAGCAGCCGGGGTTTCCGGCGCACGTGCTGCCCGAGTACCTGGCCCGGGTCGGCGTGCCGTTCCACATCGAGACCCAGGACACCTACGCGGTCGTCAAGCGCCTGATCCCCGAGGGCGCCACGATGTGCAGCCTGTGCTCGCGGCTGCGCCGCGGCATCCTCTACCGGGTGGCGAGCGAACTGGGCGCCACCAAGATCGCACTCGGCCACCACCGCGACGACATCGTGGTCACGCTGCTGATGAACATGTTCTTCGGCGGCCGCCTGAAGGGCATGCCGCCCAAGCTCGTCAGCGACGACGGCCGGCACGTGGTGATCCGCCCCCTCGCCTACGTGGCCGAGTCGGACCTCGCCCGCTGGGCGCAGGTGCGGCAGTACCCGATCATTCCCTGCACGCTGTGCGGCAGCCAGGGCAACCTGCAGCGCGCGCAGACCAAGGCCATGATCCACGAGTGGGAACGCAAGTACCCCGGCCGCATCGACAACATGTTGCGCGCGATGGCCCACGTCACGCCTTCGCACCTGCTGGACCGGAACCTGCATCCCTTCAGCACGCTCCAACCCACAGGCGTTGCCGATCTCATGGGGGATCGCGCTTTCGACGAGGACGACGAAGATTGCGGCCCGCCGGTCACGATCCCCTTCGCGCCGCGCACGGATACCGCCTGAGCCGGAGGCACGATGACGATACTGCGCAGAACCTTGCTGATGGCCACAGGCGCCGCGGCGGCGCTGGGTGGGTGTGCGGCGCTGAACACGGTCACGAGCGAAGTAGCCACCTATGGCGACTGGCCCCCCGATCGCAAGCCCGGCCGCTACGTCTTCGAGCGCTTGCCTTCGCAGAAGTCCGGCGAGCTGGCCAAGCGCCAGGAGATGCTCGAGGCCGCAGCCGCCAAGGCGCTCGAGAAAGCCGGGTTCACGCCAGCCTCCGAGGCGTCGCAGGCCGACGTCGTGGTGCAGATCGGCGCGCGCCTGACGCGCATCGACATGTCGCCATGGGACGACCCACTGTGGTGGCACTGGGGCATGGGCTACTGGCGCTCGCCGGCGTGGCGTCCCTCGCGCGCGCCCTACTACTCGCCGTACTGGGGCCTGCGCGCCGACTGGTCCACGCGCTACGAACGCAATGTGGCCCTGCTGCTGCGCGACCGGGCGAGCAACACCCCCCTGTATGAAGCGCATGCGCAGACCGAAGGCGGCACCAGCGGCGACACCTCACTGATCGAGGCGATGTTCGAGGCGGCGCTGAAGGATTTTCCGGCGCTGGGTGCGACCAACCCCCGCCGGGTGAGCGTCGTCGCCGGGTCCTAGCGCGCCGTCTCGCCAGTCACCGCGCCACCGCCGTTCGCGGGCGCGGCCGCCAACTCTCGCAAGTCCTCCTCCCACCCCTTGAGCTTGTCGCGCGCATGCTGGCGCTGCGCGGTGGTCATGAGGTTGTGCATCCTGGCGGCCAGCGCGCAGTTCTCCTGCGTCAGCCGCTCCGCATAGGCCCGGTAGTCGGCACGCGACGAGCGCTGGGCGCGCTCGATCAGCAGCCGCACCGCGGCCTGCGCCTGTGCGATGTCGCCCGAGGCCGCCACCGCCGACAGCGTGCGCACCATCTCGGCGTTGCGGCGCTCGCGTTCGACCAGCCACCGATCGGCATCGAACGGCGACGCGGCGAGCAACTGGCCCAGGCTCCTGCGCTGTGCCTCGTCGAGCCGGCCGTATAGGTTGTCGTACCGTTCGAGCGTGCGCTTGAAGGAGCCACGGCTGCGTTCGACGCGGTCGGCCTGCGCATAGTCGGCCCGCATCTCCGCGTCGCCCTTGGCCAGCCTAGCCTCCAGGTGGCGCAACTGCTCGGGCTTGAGGGTCACCGCCAGGGCCGCCAGCATCGGCACCGCCCGCTCGACTGCGACATCGAGCCGGCGCTGCGCCTCGTCGCGCCAGCCGCACATCGCCGCCCCGGTGACCGGCTGCATCACCTCCTTCTGGGCGCGGGCCAGCAGGTCGGCGTAGACCGGCAGCTCGGCACCGCGGTGCCATTCGAACCAGCGGTCCAGGTCGTCGCGCAGCCTTGCGCTCTGCTCGCCATCGAGATCGAGATACCCATCCAGCCACCAGTACGCCAACGTCGGCCCCTGGCCGTAGCTCAGGCGCAGGATGCTGCCGCAGCCGGACAGCAGCAGCACCGCGAGCGCGACACCGATAATCCAGCGCACCCTGGACAGGAACCGATTCATGGGACAGCTCTCGATCGTGATCATGGCCGCCGGCAAGGGCACGCGGATGAAGTCAGCGCGCCCCAAGGTATTGCATACGCTGGCGGGGCGCAGCCTATTGCAGCATGTCCTGAACGCCGTTGCCGGGCTGGGGGCCGACCGCACCTTGCTGGTCGTCGGCCACGAAGCCGACGCCGTGCGCGCCAGCGTGGCCGGCAGCGGCGCGACCTGCGTGCTGCAGGAGCCGCAGCTGGGCACCGGCCACGCGGTGCAGCAGGTGGTGCCGCATTTGCCCGACGCGGGCACGACGCTCGTCCTCAACGGCGACGTGCCGCTGATCCAGGCCGATACCGCTGCCGCGCTGGCGGCCGCCAGCGGCGGCAAGAAGCTCGCGCTGCTGACGGTCGAGATGGCCGACCCGGCCGGCTACGGCCGCATCGTGCGTGATCCGAGCCAGGGCGACGCGGTCAGGGCGATCGTCGAGCACAAGGACGCCAGCGACGCCCAGCGCGCGATCCGCGAGGTCTACACCGGCATCCTCGCGGCACCCACCGCATGGCTCAAGCGCGCGGTGAAGGGGCTGACCAACGACAACGCACAGCGCGAGTACTACCTGACCGACATCGTGGCCGTCGCCGAGCGCGAGGGACTGCCGGTGGTAGCGGTGCCGGCACACGACGAGTTCGAGGTGACAGGGGTCAACAGCGCAACGCAGTTGGCCGAGCTCGAGCGCCGCTTCCAGCGCCGGCAGGCCGAGCGCCTGATGGAAGAGCACGGCGTTCGCTTCGCCGATCCCTCACGCTTCGACCTGCGCGGCACGCTCGCCTGCGGCCGCGACGTCTTCATCGATGTGGGCTGCGTGTTCGAAGGCAACGTGACCCTCGATGACGATGTCACGATCAGCGCCCACTGCGTGATCCGCAACTCGCGCATCGAGGCCGGTGCGCTGATCCAGCCCTTCACCCACATGACCGACGCGGTGATCGGCCCGCGCGCCGAGGTCGGCCCGTTCGCGCGCCTGCGCCCTGGCGCGCAACTCGGCGCCGAGGTCCACATCGGCAACTTCGTCGAAATCAAGAACAGCACGCTGGCCCGCGGCGCCAAGGCCAACCACCTCGCCTACGTCGGCGACGCCACCGTCGGCGAACGGGTCAACTACGGCGCCGGCAGCATCACCGCCAATTACGACGGTGCCTTCAAGCACCGCACCGTGATCGGCAACGACGTGCACGTGGGCAGCAACTGCGTGCTGGTGGCGCCGGTCACCGTTGCCGAAGGCGCCACGATCGGCGCCGGCTCGACGATCAGCAAGGACGCGCCGGCCGGCCAGTTGACGGTGGCGCGGGCCAAGCAGGTGTCGATCCAGGGCTGGTCGAGACCGAAGAAGGCGGCCAAGTAGATCGTTGACGTCAGCGCCGCGTGCTCAGCCAGATGCCGCCGAGGATGGCCGCCGCGCCGCCCAGGTGGAACGGCTCGATGCGCTCGCCGAGCACCAGCCAGGCCACGCCTGCGCTGTACAGCGGTCCGAGGTACAGCACGGTGCCCACACGCGCAGCGCCGAGCACGCGCTGCATGAACGAGTACGCGCCATAGGCCGCGGCACCGGGTAGCAGTGCGGCGGCGAGCACGAGCGCGGCGCTCTTCCACGACAGCGTGGACGGCAGCCAGTAGATCGCCTCCCACAGCGTGAAGGGCAGCAGCACGACCACGCCGCCGCAGGCGATCAGCGTCAGGCGCGCGAGCGCGCCGAAAGCCGACGGCCAGGCGCGCAGCAGCAGCGAGTACGCGGTCCAGGCGATCGAGGCCACCGCGATCCAGGCATCTCCCGGGTTGATGCGCACCTGCGTCAGTGCATCCCAGCGCCCGCGGATCAGGATGTGCACGACACCGGCGAGTGCAAACGCGACCCCGAGCCATTGCACGGTGCCGAAGCGCTCGCGCAGCCACAGCGCCGAGGCCAGCGCGATCAGCACCGGCGAAACCGCGTACAGCAGGCCGATGTTGACCGCCGCCGTGTAGCGCCCGCCGATGTAGACGAAGGCGCCACATATCCACATGCCCAGCGCGCCGAGCACGAGGAACTGCCACGCTTCGCGGCGAAGTGCACTGCGCCTGGCGACGACCTCGCGCCAGCAGAAGGCCCCGAGCACCAACGCGGCCACGCTCCAGCGCGCCAGCGCCAGCATGTGCGGCGCAATCACGCCGGGCGCCCAGCGCGCGACGAGGTAGTTGACGCTCCACAGCGCGGGCGCGACGAAGACGAGCGCGACCGCAAGCCGGCGCTCGACGGCGCCGGTTGCAGAGGGTGCGACGCCGGCGCTCAAGCCGCGGCGGCGAACGGCGCGCCCTCGGTGGGCGCGCCGAACAGCAGCCCCTGCAGCTGCTGGCAACCCAGCGCCACCAGGAAGTCGCGCTGTGCTTCGGTCTCGACGCCCTCGGCGATGACCTGGCGCCCCAGGCTTGCGGCCAGCGTGACGATCGCGCGTGCGATGGCCGCGTTGCCGGTGTGCTCGGGCAGGCCGCGCACGAAGCTGCGGTCGATCTTGATGCGATCGATCGGCAGCTGGTTCAAGTGGCCGAGCGACGAATAGCCGGTACCGAAATCATCGATCGCCACGCGCACGCCGAGCTCCTTGAGGCGTTGCAACGTGCCGCGCACCGCCTCGAGGTCGTCCATCAGCATGCGTTCGGTGATTTCGACCTCGAGCATGCTGCCCGGGATGCCGGCTTCGGCCAGCACCGCGGCCACGCCGTCCGCAAACGCCGCATCGCGAAACTGCAGCGACGACAGGTTCACCGACACCGGCAGCGCGCGCCCCGCGTCGCGCCAGCGGCGCGCGGCGTGGGCCGCCTCGCGCAGGACCCATTGGCCGATCGGCAGGATCAGGCGCTGCTCTTCGGCCAGAGGGATGAACAGATCGGGCTCGACGAGGCCGCGTGTCGGGTGGCGCCAGCGGATCAGCGCCTCGCAGCCGGCCAGCCGGCCGTCAGCCGCGTGCACCTGCGGTTGGTAGTGCAGCACGAACTCGTCGCGCTCGATCGCGCGCGTGAGCTGCATCTCGAGTTCGAGCGCCTCGAGCGCGCGCCGCCCGAGCTCGGGGTCGTAGACCTGGTGCGTCGCCCGGCCATGTCGTTTGGCCAGATACATCGCCGCATCCGCATTCTTCAGCAGGTCGGCCGGCGTGTGGGCATGCTGCGGGTACAGCGCAATGCCCAGCGACGGCGTGACCGAGATCGAGCGGCCGTCGAGCATCACCGGCGAGGCGAGCGCGGCGAGCAGCTTGTTGGCGACCTCCTGCACGTCGTCGAGCGGCATCGCGCCGGGCAGCAACACCATGAACTCGTCGCCGCCGAAGCGCGCGACGATGTCGCTGGCACGCAGCAGCGAGGTCAGGCGCTGCGCCAGGGTCTGAAGCAGCACGTCGCCGGCCACGTGACCGAGCGAGTCGTTGACGCGCTTGAAGTTGTCGAGGTCGATGAACAGCAGCGCGCCCTGGGCATCGCCCGCGCGGCCGCTGCCCATCAGCGCATCGAGGCGCTCCATGAAGGCGGTGCGGTTGAACAGGCCGGTCAGCGCGTCGTGGTGCGCGAGGTGGTGGATGCGTGCCCGCGCCGCCTCGGTGGCGCGCAGGTCGCGGATCACGGTCATGCGCAGTGTTTCGCCACCATGAACCACCGTGCGCACGATGAACTCCACCGGAATGCGTGTGCCGTCGCGGTGCAGCACCGCGCTCTCGTAGGCGATCTCGGCGCGCGCGGTCATGACCTCGATCACCCTGGGCACCTGGTCGGGCGCAATGAATTCCAGGTTCTTGCGGCCACGGATCTCGTCGAGCGTGTAGCCGAGCATCGACACCGCCGGCTCGTTGGCGTCGGTGATGATGCCGTCCTTGTGGAAGACGATGCCTTCGACGCTCGCATCCATGAACTTGGACAGGCGCTCCTCCGACTCGCGCAGCGCCCGCTCGGCCTGGCGATATCGCGTGATGTCGTTGATCAGCACGAAGGCGCCCGACAGCGCGCCGTCGACATCGAAGTGCGGCAGCAGCTGGACCTCGATCCAGCGCGAGCCCTGCGACGGCGGCAGCTGTCGCTCGTAACGCTGTGGCCGGTGGTGCCGGCGGATTTCGTCGACGTAGGGTGCGATCGCGCGCGTGGACTCGGGACCGATGATTTCCTCGAGCGTGCGGCCCACGACCGTCTGCTCGTCCAGGCCGAAAGTCTTCGCATAGCCCGCGTTGGCGAACAGGCAGCGCAGCGTGTCGGCGTCGTAGAACGCCATCAGCGCAGGCACGCTGTTGGCCACCAGTCGAAGCAGGCCCGCGTGTTCCTGCACGTTCGGCACCGCGGTGCCGGCAGATGCCACCTCGTCAGGCGCGTCGCCGGCGCGGCGTTGAGCGTCGGTGCTCATCGGGCCTGCTCGAGCAACGTGGCGGCCAGGCACAGGTCGTCCCACGCGCGCGCCTTGTCGGCCAGCGTGCGCAGCAGGTAGGCCGGGTGGTAGGTGACGACAACTGGCGCGCCGCGCCGCTGGTGGACGCGGCTGCGCAGCTTGCCGATCGGCTCGTCGGTGGCCAGCAGCGCCTGCGCGGCGAAACGGCCCATCGCGAGCACGACGCGAGGCTGCACCAGTTCGATCTGCCGGTTGAGGTAGGGCGCGCAGCGCGCGGTCTCGCTCGGTTCGGGATTGCGATTGCGGGGCGGACGGCACTTGAGCGTGTTGGCGATGAAGACCTGCTGCGCCGGCGGCGCCTCTGCGCGCGTCAGCCCGATCGCGCGCAGCATGTTGTCGAGCAGCTTGCCGGCCTGGCCGACGAAAGGTTCGCCCTGCAGGTCTTCCTGCTCGCCGGGCGCCTCGCCGACGATCATCAGGTGCGCGTGGGCGTTGCCGACGCCGAAGACGGTCTGCGTGCGCGATTCGCACAGGCCGCAGGCGCGGCAGCCGGCCACGGCCGCCTGGAGTGCCGGCCAGTCCATCGAGGCAACATCGCCGGCGGGCGCCACCGCGGCGGCGGGCGGAGATGGCGCGATCCGCCCCGGCCGCCTTGCCGCGGTGGCACGCGGCGGCGCGGTGTCGATTCGCGGCGCAGCCTCGACGGTTTCGGGCTCGTCGACGCCCTCATCGTCGTGCGCCATCACGCGGCGCGGCTCGAACAGGCGCACGCCCATCGCCGCGAGCATCCGCCGCTGGCGCTCAGTCCAGCGCATGGCCCGCCTTGCCGGGGGTGATCGCGAGCCGCATCACGCGTGCGTCCTCGCGCCGGCCGGCCGCTGCCGGGTAGTAGCCGCGGCGCAAGCCGATGTCGTCGAACCCGTAGCGTGCGTAGATCTTGCGCGCGCGCTGATTGCTCTCGCGCACCTCGAGCCACAGCCAATCGTGCCCTTCGTGCCGCGCCTGCGCGACCAAGGCGTCGAGCAGCACACGCGCAAGCCCGCGACCCTGCAGCGCCGGAGCCACCGTGAGGTTGAGCAGATGCAGCTCCTGCACGCCGCGCTGCGCCACCACGTAGGCCTGCACGTCGCCGGCGCCCGTGCGCAGCACCTGCGCCGGATGGCCCACCGCGAGCGAGTCGACGAAGTTGCCTCGCGTCCATGGAAAGGCATAGGCGGATTGCTCGATCGCCAGCACCTGCGGCAGGTCGGCCAGCGTCATGGCCTCCAGCCGCAACGACGCAAGATCGGGCGGCGCGGGCAGTGCACTCATGGTCGTCAGGCCTCAGGCGGCTGCGGCCGCAGCACGCTCGGCGGTGGTCAGCGCGACCTTGTCGCGCAGGTAAAGCGGCAGCGCGTCGGCAGCGTCGATGCCCTCGCCGCGCGCCCACGCGCCACGCGCCAGCCGGGCCAGTGCCTCGGCGCGCCCCTCACCGATTTCGGGCAGACGCCGCGCAGTACCGGCGGCGAGCCGCTCGCCGAAGACGGCCAGCGCCGAGCCGGCCAGCTCCACCGGCGGCGCCGCCTGCCAGCGCGCGTTCAGCGCCGGCAGGGTCCACAAGGCCGGTTCCACCACCGCGTGCCACGTCTCGCCGCGCCACATGTACTCGCCGGCGTAGACCTCGTCCATGCGGGCGTCCATCGTCACCCACAGCGACTTGACATCGTGGCGCGCTCGCGCCTCTTCGGCGACGAGCGCGAGGCAGTCGATCGGCAACACAGGGCGTCGCAGGCCCAGTGCCAGACCCTGCGCCACCGAGCACGCGGTGCGCAGGCCGGTGAACGCCCCCGGGCCGCGGCCGAAGGCCACCGCGTCGAGCGTGGAGGGCTCGATGCCGGCCGATGCCATCAGCTCGAAGGCCAGCGGCAGCACGCGCTGCGACGACCGCGGGCCCCCGTCTTCCAGCGCGCACCATTGTTGCCGGCCCGCGACCACGGCCACCGCCAGACGCTCGGTCGAGGTATCGAACGCCAGCAGGCGCGGCTGTTCGAGTCGGCTCGTCATCGGGTGCATGGGGTCAGTGTATGCGTCGCTTCCAACGCGACGTTGACCCCCGGAAGGGTGTGTCACCACACGTCCGGCGGGTACCGCAATAAAAAAGGCCGGCACGAGGCCGGCCTAGGATCGCGCTGCAGTAGATCAGAGGTTGCTTGGTACCCAGCCGAAGCCCTTGATCGCATCGAACACGTAGTCGCCGAGGAGCTTATTGGCACCGGTCGTCGCGTGTCCGGTCCCATCGGCCCACAGCCAAGTGGTGGTGCTGGCGCCGGCCGTGAGCCCGTTGAGGTTCGGCGCGCCCCCGGCCGCGAACAACGAAGCGGGCGAAGCATTGCAAAGGAAGGCCGTACCTGTGGAATTGAATGCAGGGGTCGCACACGCTGGCGTGGTGACGTTACTCAGGCCGTACCGGCTCGGGTTGGCGACCGCGTCCCCCAAGAAGGCACGGGCGTCGATGATGCGCACCCCGCTGCCATTCAGCCCGGCCAAGAGGGCGGTGTTGAATTCGGCCGAGAGCTGCGACAGCAAGCCCCTCTGGGGTGAGGGCAAAGCGGCGCCCCCCGGGGGCAAGCCGGCATCGCCAAGCGTCATCACCGCCACTCGCGACGCGCCCTTGGCCAGGATCTCGTTCTTCACCAACGCGACCAGTTCGTTGGCCGCCGTCACCATGTTTGCCACCGCAGTTTCCGGCGCAAGACCTTGGCCGACCGCTGCGAACTGCGTAAAGACATCGTTGTGGCCACCCCAGACGAACACGATATCGCTGTCGGCAAAGCCGCTGAATCTCTCAAGGTGCTTGGCCACTTGCGTGACCATCGGCTCCGTGGTCAACGTCGGTGTCGTGCCGACCAGGCCGGTGCCGTTCGGATTGTTGCTACCGGCCGGATTGGTTACTCGCGCGCCGCCTTGTGCATAGCCGGTGCAGGTGCCGGCCAGAGCCGGGCTCGTCAATGTCACCGGGCACCTGACGCGCGTCTGGGGTGTGTCCGGTCCGAAACCGGCCATCGCCGGTGTGATGACGACGCCCATACGCGCGGCGACCCACTCGACCCACATGTTGGCCGTGCTGGTATTTGACGCGCGCGTCACGCCGGCAGGAGGCACCTGATATTCGACGAACGTATTCGTCGTGAACTTGCCACCAAAGTAAGGAGCGCCGCGCGTGTCTGTCGGGTCCAGCACGCGCAGTATCGATGTCGCCGGCGTGTATGTCCCGATGTCCGACAGGCTGTCGCCAAACACAACCACGCGAGTGGCCAGCGGCGATTCGGTGGTGCCGCCGCCGCAACCGGCGACGATCAGTGCGGCGGCCGCAATGGCGGCAAAGTGCCAGCGACGACGGGTAATCATGAGCTTGCTCCTTCGGTACTCTTGGTATGGGTTCGTCTGCGCGGTCGCGTAGAGGACCTCGCCCCATCGCAATCGTGCACCTGACAACCACTATACGGAGGACTTTCAAGCGCCCCGAGCCGGGTTAACCCACCCAGCCTGTGGCGCAGGTGAGACGGCACTGCGCCGCAGCGTCCCGCAAGCCGCAGCAGTCGGTCAGAACGGGTTGTTGCGTGCGCGGGACTCGGCCAGGGCCCCCAGCCTCGCCTGCACGGTCGGACCCGGCCGCAGGCTGTCGGCCCACATGTAGCCGGCCGCGGTGGCACCGGTGGCCAGCGTCGCCGTGGTGCAGCCGGGCAGCGGCACGTTCACGTCGCAGGCCGCATCGATGACGTTGGCGAGGCCGAAGCTCGAAGGAAACTTGACCTCGTTCTGGATCTCGATGTCGGCAAAGACCAGTCCGATCAGGCGGCCGTCGTTGATCAGCGTCACGCTCATGCGGTTGTTGAAGGCGCTGGTCAGCTCCGACAGCAACGCCGCGCGGGTGGCGTCGCCACTGCTGGTGTTCTCGGCGCGGGCAAACGGCGTCAGGCCGAGGTCGGGCACGGTGAGCACGACCACGGCCGGGCCGGAGGTGGCCAGCGCATTGATTCGGTTGCCGAGGTCGGTGCCTGCCGCACGCACCTGGTCGAGCACCACGCTCTTCGGCGTGGTCGGGTCGGCGGCGTAGACCGCGTAGGCGTCGAGGATGTCGTGCATGCCCACGAGCACGACGGCGATGTCCTTCTCGCCCAGCGGATCGCCGGTCATGGCGGCGAGCTGGGTGGCGAGGTCGGCCACCTTGCTTCCTGCCTGCGCCAGCACCTGGCCCGTGGCCGCCGTCGCGGCGCCCAGGCAGCGGTCGAAGGCCAGCCCGAAGCCGGCCGCCACCGACTGGATCCAGATCGGGTTGCGCGCGCAGTCCAGCTCGGTCGTGCTCTCGGTCGGTGGCGTCGTCGTGGCGTCGGTGATCTTGAAGGCGTTGATGCCGTACTTGCGGCCGTCGGCCTCGATCACCGACAGTTCGTCGCCCAGCGCCAGGATGCGCGTCGGCCGGAACGGCTCGACCAGGCCTCCGCCGCCGCACGATGCCAGAACGGCCAGCAGACCCAGCGCCAGGCCCAGCGCCGCACGGCGGGCGGCGGCGGGGCGCCTGCGCAAGAAACGGAAACTCATGCTCTCTCCCATGTCAGAGGGTCTCAGGCGACCGTGTCGGAAGCCGCCGCGCGCTCGAGACGATCCCGAACGCCATCCCAATCGCTGCCCGGCGGCGGCTGCTCGACCCAGATCAGGCCGACGCCGAGCGCGTCGAGTTCGCGCAGCACCGCAAACAGTTCGAACGCCGCCGCACGCGCCCCCGTGGGCATGCCACGCGACACCAGCCCCAGTGCGGCGGCGCGGCGCGGGACGCGAACGGTGCGGGAATATACCGCCAGCACCGGGCCGGCCGCCTCGATGCGCTCGCCCGCCGCCGCACGCGCTTCGACCCACAGGGTCACGGCGTCGGCCAGCGCGGCGGAGGGCATGAGCCGCAGCTTGGCCCTTGGCGCGTAGTGCGCCTCGAGCGTTCCCGATGCCCTCGGCGCATCGGCGTCGGCATCGGCGAGCCGCTGTCCTGCGGCCTGTGCGATCGCCTCGCGGGTGAGCGCGCCGGGCCGCAGCAGGACCGGCGCTGCCCGCGAACAATCGACGATCGCCGATTCGATGCCGACCTCGCAGGCGCCGCCGTCGAGCACGTCGAGGCGATCGCCGAATTCGCCGACCACATGCGCTGCGGTGGTCGGGCTGATGCGGCCGAAGCGGTTGGCGCTGGGCGCCGCCACGCCGGGAACACCCAGTCGGGCGCAGGCCTCGAGCAAGGCATGGGCAACCGGATGCGCCGGGCAGCGCAGGCCGATCGTCGGATGCCCGCCCGCAGCGGCGGTGGCCACACCCTCGCGGCGCGGCACGATCAGCGTCAGCGGGCCCGGCCAGAAGCTCGCGGCCAGCCGCTGCGCGAGCGGCGGCCACTGTGCGGCGAAGGCCTGGGCGTGGTCGGCATCAGCCACGTGAACGATCAGCGGGTGGTCGGTCGGCCGTCCCTTGGCCGCGAAGATCGCCGCCACGGCCGCATCGACGTCGGCACGCGCGCCCAGGCCGTAGACGGTCTCGGTCGGGAACGCGACGAGCTCTCCGGCCGCCAGGCGTTCGGCGGCTTGCGTCAGCGACGCCGGATCCTGCGCGGGCAGCAGCATGCGGTCCCCGGCTCGATCAGAAGGGCTCGATGCCGAGCAGGACAGCTGCCTGCAGGGCGCGGGCATGCGCCTCGTGCGCATCGGCGGCCGTCACCGTGAGATGCCCCATCTTGCGGCCGCGCCGCGCGCTGGCCTTGCCGTACAGGTTCAGGTGCATGCCGGGCAACGCGAGCACCTCGGCCCAGGCCGGCGCGCGCTCGAGACCTTCGGGGTCGAACCAGAGGTCGCCGAGCAGGTTGAGCATCACCGCGCACGAATGCTGGCGCGGCGCGGCGAGCGGCAGACCGGCCATGCAGCGCACCTGCAGTTCGAACTGCGACAGGTCGCACGCGTCGATGCTGTAGTGGCCCGAGTTGTGCGGCCGTGGCGCCATCTCGTTGGCCACCAACGAGCCGTCGGCGAGCACGAAGAACTCGACGCACAGCACGCCGACGTACGCCATCTCGTGCGCCAGCCGCCCGGCGCAGGCCACCGCCTGCTGCTGCAGCGGCGGCGCGATGTCGGGCGCAGGCACCTGGGTCACCGCGAGGATGCCGGCGCGGTGCAGGTTCTGCTGCACCGGCAGGTGCACGACCGCGCCGTCGGCGCCGCGCGCGACGATGACGCTCAGCTCCCGGGCCAAAGGCAGGGCCTTCTCGAGCACGCAGGGCACGCGCTGCAGCTCGGCCCAGGCGGTGCCCAGCGCGTCGCGGTCGGCCACGCGCACCTGTCCTTTGCCGTCGTAACCCAGGCGCGCGGTCTTGAGGATGCCGGGCAGCAGCGCGGCGTCGACGGCGGCCAGGTCGCCCGCGGACTCGATCACGGCATGCGGTGCGCACGGCACGCCGCTGCGGCCGAAGTGCCGCTTCTCGGCGACACGGTCCTGGCAGATCGCGACGGCGTCGGCCGCCGGCGCCGTCGGCCGGTGGGCGCCCAGGGTGACCAGTGCGGCGGCGGGCACATTCTCGAACTCGGTGGTGATCGCCGAGCTGCGCTGCATCAGTTGCGCCAGACCCTGCTCGTCGAGGTAGTCTGTTTCGATGTGGTAGTGCGCGATCAGTCCGGCCGGGCTCGTCTTGTCGGGGTCGAGCACGGCCGTGAAGTAGCCCATCGCCTGCGCGGCCTGGACGAACATGCGGCCGAGCTGGCCGCCGCCCATCACGCCGAGCGTGACCGGCCGGCCATCGGGGCCGATGGTGCCGGGCAGAAGCGATTTCACGGCAACGACCGCAGGCCCGACACGAGTTCGTTGCACGCCGCCTCGGGGGGCCGCGCGCATCGCGGGACTGTGCGTGTCACTTGAGCTGCGCCGTCATCGCGCGCGCAGCGTCGGTCTGGCGCGCTCGGTAGGCGTCGAGCTTCGCGGCGAGCGCGGCATCACCGCGCGCGATCATCGCCACGGCGAACAGCGCCGCATTGGCCGCACCACCCTCGCCGATCGCAAAGGTCGCCACCGGCACCCCCTTGGGCATCTGCACCATCGAATGCAAAGAGTCGACGCCTTGCAGGTGCTTGCTCGCGATCGGCACACCGAGCACCGGAACGGTCGTCTTGGCCGCGAGCATCCCCGGCAGGTGTGCTGCGCCGCCGGCGCCGGCGATGATGGCGACCAGGCCTCGATCGCGCGCCGCCGCGGCGTAGGCGAACATGTCGTCGGGCATGCGGTGCGCTGACACGACCTTGCACTCATGCGCGACGCCGAACTCGGCGAGAATGGCGGCTGCGTGTTGCAGGGTGGGCCAGTCGCTGGCCGAACCCATCACCACGCCGACCAGCGGTTGCGCCTCGTTCATGGCTTGAATTGTAGGTGGCACGCCTGATCTGTCCGTCATGCCCGCACGGCCGTCGCGCGGTGCGAGGCGCGCGGCGCAGGGGTCGCGAACGAACAGAGCCGGGAGCCAGCACACACCATGATCGACGTCACGATCCAGAACTTCGAAGCCGAGCTGATCCAGGCCTCGACGCAGCAACCGGTGCTGCTCGATATTTGGGCGCCCTGGTGCGGCCCGTGCAAGACGCTCGGGCCGCTGCTCGAGAAGCTCGAGGTGGCCTATGCGGGCCGCTTCAAGCTGGCCAAGCTCAACAGCGACGAGCAGCCCGAGATCGCCGGCCAGCTGAGCCAGGCCTTTGGTGTGCGTTCGATCCCGTTCTGCGTGCTCTTCGACCGCGGCCAGCCGGTCGACGGTTTCGTCGGCGCGCTGCCCGAGGCACAGGTGCGTGCGTTTCTCGACAAGCATGTTCCCAGCGCCGACGAACTCGAAGCCGAGGCCGAGGCCGAGGAAGCCGAGGCGCTGATCGCCGAAGGCGATGCCGATGCGGCACTGGCCAAGCTGCAGCAGGCGGTGGCGATCGACCCGTCCAACGACGTGACGCGCTACGACTACGTGAAGCTGCTGCTCGAGCGCGGCGCGCTGGCGCAGGCCGAGGCGGCGTTCGAGCCGGTCGCCAAGAAGGCCGCCACCTACGCGCCCTTCGAAGCCTTGTCGCACTGGATCGCGGCGCACAAGCGGGCCGCGTCCGCGCGATCGCCCGAGGCGCTGGCAACGGTGCTCGCGGCCAACAAGCGCGACTTCGATACCCGCTTCGAACTTGCGCAGGTCCACTTCGCGGCCGGCCGTTTCACCGCCGCGATGGACGAGCTGCTCGAGATCGTGATGCGCGACAAGGCGTGGAACGGCGACCTCGCGCGCAAGACCTACGTCGCGATCCTCGCGGTGATGGCCAAGCCGGCGTCCAAGGCGGCGGCGGGCGAGGCCGCCAAGGGCACGCTCGAGGTGACCGGCAAGGCTGCCGCGGTGAGCGCCGATCCGGTGGTCGACGCCTACCGTCGCAAACTGAGCATGGCGCTGTTCTAGCGCGGGGGCTTATGGCTTGTGGCCGGCGTCCACGGGCTTGTTCGCGACCTCGAACACGACCTTCAGTTCGCCGGCCTTCTCGAACTTGAGCGTCACCGGCACCTTGTCACCGACCTTCAGCGGCGCCTTCAGGCCGATGAACATCACGTGCAGGCCGCCGGGCTTGAAATCGACCTTGCGCCCGGCCGGCAACTCGATCGCGTCGAGCTGGCGCATTTCCATGACGTCGCCCTTCATCGCCATCGTGTGCAGCTCGAATCGCCGCGCCACCGGCGTGCTGCCGCCCAGCAGCCGGTCGGCCGCCGGGCTGGTCAGCGACAGGTAGCCCCCGCCGCCCTGCTGGCCGACGACGGTGGGCCGCGCCCAGGCCGCTTCGGCCTTGACCTGTGCGAACGAGACGGTGGCCGCGAGCGATAGCGCCGTGGCAAGACTGAGTTCAACGATCTTCATGGCTGCAAGCATAGCCCGTCGATAATCGTCCGATGACGATTCAGACCGATGACCTTGGCGAGAGTGCGCCGGCGCGTCGCATCGTGAGCGCCGCGTCCTCCTCGCCGAACGAGGAAGCGATCGAACGTGCATTGCGTCCCAAGGCGCTGGCCGATTACGTCGGCCAGGCCAAGGCGCGCGAGCAGCTGGAGATCTTCATCGCCGCGGCCAGGAAGCGCAGCGAGGCGCTCGACCATGTGCTGCTGTTCGGCCCGCCGGGGCTGGGCAAGACGACGCTCGCCCACATCGTCGCCGCGGAGTTGGGTGTCAACCTGCGCCAGACCTCGGGTCCGGTGCTGGAAAAACCGAAGGACCTGGCCGCGATCCTGACCAACCTCGAAGCACACGACGTGCTCTTCATCGACGAGATCCACCGCCTGTCGCCGGTGGTCGAGGAAATCCTGTACCCCGCGCTCGAGGACTACCAGATCGACATCATGATCGGCGAGGGACCGGCTGCGCGTTCGATCAAGCTCGAGCTGCAGCCGTTCACGCTCATCGGCGCGACCACGCGCGCTGGCATGCTGACCAACCCGCTGCGCGACCGCTTCGGCATCGTCGCGCGGCTCGAGTTCTACACGCCGGATGAACTCACGCGCATCGTGCATCGCTCGGCCGGCCTGCTCGCCACCCCGATCGACGCCGCCGGTGCGACCGAGATCGCGCGCCGCTCGCGAGGCACGCCGCGCATCGCCAACCGCTTGCTGCGTCGCGTGCGCGACTACGCCGATGTCAAGGCGCAGGGCCATATCGGCAAGGCGGTGGCCGACGCGGCGCTGGCCATGCTCGATGTCGACCCGCTCGGTTTCGACGTGATGGACCGCAAGCTGCTGGAGGCGATCGTGCACCGCTTCGACGGCGGGCCTGTCGGCCTCGACAACGTGGCCGCTGCGATCGGTGAGGAGGCCGGCACGATCGAGGACGTGATCGAGCCCTACCTGATCCAGCAGGGCTACCTGCAGCGCACGCCGCGCGGACGCACCGCGACGCTGGCGGCCTACCGGCACCTGGGCCTCGCGCCGCCGAAAGGCCAAGGCACGGACCTGTTCGGCGAACGCTGACGCTGGCGCACCACACAACTGCAGCGCCGGGTGAGGAATGTCACGCGGTGCTTCCGCCGAGCACAGTAAGCACGTGTACGCGTGGGGCCCGCCGGGACAATCGCGCCACGTTCAACTACCAAGGCAGTCCCTTGAACAAGCTTCGTCTGATCAAGGCTTTGGCCGCAATCGGCCTGGCCACCTCCGCTGCTTCCTCGTTCGCCGGTCGTCCGCTGCTGGTGGACGATGCGGGCGTCAACAAGAAGGGCGAAGGTCACATCGAGACCTGGATCACCCGCGCCGATGGCGACAACGCGTTCACCGTGTCTCCCGCGTACGCGTTCTGGGACACGGTCGAACTGGCCGGCGCCTACACGCACTTCGACACGGCCGGCGCACGGCTGTACTCGCTGCAGGCCAAGTGGATGATCACGCCGAGCCAGGACCACGGCTGCAACTTCGCCGCCGCCGTGGTTGGGTCGCGCTTCGAGTCCGACGTCGGCAACGGCGATGCGAGCACCGTCACCGGTCTGTTCAGCTGCAACGGCAACCCCTTCGGCAACATCCACATCAACCTTGGCTACACCAAGCCGAGCGGCGCCTCGGGCGACACCAGCTACGGCGTCGCGATCGAGAAATCGTTCGGCGTCCTGACGCCGCACGTCGAGCTGGTGGGCAGCGACAACACCGACAGCATCGTCAACCTCGGCCTGCGTGGCGATATCGCTCGCAATGTGCAGCTCGACGGTTCGATCGGCCGCCAGAGCGGCATCAACATCTACACCGTCGGCCTGAAGTTCCGCTTCTGAGGCCGCGGGGTCCGCGGCCGCTGCGCCCCCGCGACGGTTGCCGTCAGCCGAGGGCGCCGCGGGCGTCCACTGCGATCAGCCGTTCGACCACGCCGCGGTCGAGCCCGCCACGCACGCCCACCATCGTGTCGTGCAGGTTGACGGTCGGGTCGCAGTGGCCGGGCACCAACCACAGCGCCTCGCCCAGCGTCGGTAGCCGCGCCTGGCCCTCTTGCGCGCGCACGATGCCGTGCTCGTCGCCGCCATTGGCGAACACCAGGTCGTCGCGCCGCCAGATCCGCGGCAGGCCGCTGTCGATCGCGTGGCTCTTGTGGCCGGCGTCGATCACCGCACGGTCGGCATGGCGGCTCATCACCTGGCTCTTGACGAACAGCGCGTGCTCGAAGCGGGGCGCGTCGGGCATCGCCTCGTTGTCGGCGTAGTCGCGGTCCATGAACACGTAGGAACCGCACTGCAGTTCGCCCCACAGGCCGCTTGCGGCCTCGAGGACGAAGCTGCCGCTGCCCGCGCCGGTGACGAGCGCGCAGTCGATGCGCACGGCATCGAGCGCCGCCCGCGCGGCGCGCACCGCTTCGGCGGCCACCTCGATCGCAGCACGGCGCTCTTGCACGCCGCGCAGGTGCTGCGCGCGGCCCTGATAGGCCTGCAGGCCGGCGAAGCGCAGACCGGCGTCGCGGATCCGCCGCGCCAGGGCGGCGGCATCGCGAGGCGCCGCCCCGCAACGACCATGACCCACATCGATCTCCACGAAGACGTCGATCGGCGCACGCGAGGCCCGCATCGCGGCCGCCAACCGATCGACACCCTCCACGCTGTCGACCGCGATCGCGAGCCGCACCCGCGCCGCGAGCGCGGCGACGCGCGCCAGCTTGGCCGCATCGACCACCTCGTTGCTGATGTACAGATCGGCCACCCCCAGGGCGGCGAGGGCTTCGGCCTCGCTCGTCTTCTGCACACACACGCCGACTGCGCCGCCTTCGATCTGGCGCCTGGCGATCCAGGCACTCTTGTGCGTCTTGGCGTGCGGGCGCAGCCGCACGCCGCGTTCGAGCGAGAAGGCGGCCATCGCGGCCAGGTTGCGGTCCATCGCGTCGAGGTCGACCACGAGCGCCGGCGTGTCGATCGCATCGACCGGATCGCCGGGCTGCGCGATCGTGCGGTCACGGCCCGTGTTCATGCACTGCCCTCCTCGAGCGAGGGCGCCTCGAGGTGAAGCATGTCGGCCCAGCCGACCAGCGTGAACCCATGGTCGCCATGCAGCAGGCGGTTGATGCCCGCGTTGCCGAGATGCCAGGTGCGTGGCGCATCCAGCGTGATGTGCGAGGCCGCGCGATACAGCGCATCGAGCACGCCGCCATGCGTGAAGACCACGACATGCTGGCCACGGTGGCGCGACGCGATCGCGGCCACCGCCGCCACTGCGCGCGCCTGGAAATCCGCGAGAGACTCGCCGCCCTCGGGCGCGAACTGCGGATCACGCTGTCGCCATCGCCGCGCCTCGTCGGGAAAGCGCGATTCGACCTCGGCGTAGGTCAGCCCCTCGAAGGACCCGAATCCGCGCTCGCGCAACGATGCGTCGAGGCGCACAGGCTGCCCGGCAACGTTGGCGACGGCCCGCGCGGTGTCGAGCGCGCGTAGGAGGTCGCTCGAGTACACCGCATCGATCGTCACATCGGCCAGCGCCCGTGCCAGGCGCCCGGCCTGCCATCGGCCGGTCTCGTTCAGGCCGATATCGAGCTGACCCTGAATGCGCGTGTCGACGTTCCACGCCGTCTCGCCGTGGCGGATGGCGATCAGGCGCGTCAGCCGAGCTTCGTGCGAATCCAGGCTCAACCCACGAGACGGCGGTTGAGGGTGTAGGTGCCCGAATACGTCGCCGCGTCCAGCACATGGCCAGCGATCGCCTGGCGCAGCTGGGGCCCGGTGAACGCGCCCTCGATCGGCACGCGGGCGATGTCGAGCGCGTACAGCGTGAACACGTAGTGGTGCACCAGTGAATCGTTGAACGGCGGGAACGGGCCGTCGTAGCCGAAGTACTGGCCGGCCATCTCGGCATTGCCGGCGAACCAGCCGGTGTAATCGTTGATGCCCTGTCGTGCGCCATGCGGTGCGGCGGGCCCCGGCTTGCCGCGCGGGGTGAATCCCCGGCTGAACTCACCCTCGGCAATCTGCGTGCGCGTCGGCGGCAGATCGACGAGCAGCCAGTGGAAGAAGTCCACGCGCGGCAGGTCGCTCGGCACCTCACGGTCGGTCTGGTTGACGTCGTCGCCCTTGGACGGCACGTCGAAGTCGTGGCAGATCAGCACCAGCGACTTCGTCCCGGGCGGCAGGTCGCTCCAAGCCAGATGCGGGTTGACGTTGTCCGAGAAGGTGACGCCCGTCGAGGCGTCGAGCTTGCCGGCGGCATAGCGCGCGCCGATGCGGTCGCCGTTGGCCCAGCTGTCGCTCCACAGTTTCATGATGCCTCCTGCCGGGCCACCCCCAAGGAGGCGCGGCCCCCTCGGGGGGGCGCGAACCGATGTGAGCTTGGGAGCGTCATTTCAAGTTCCCCAGGTGATGACTTCGCGCGCGGCATGGCAGCGGCGGATCATCTCGACCAGCGGCCACACCCGTTGACGCAAGCTGACGCCGTCGCCCTTGCCCGGTGCAGCATCGTCGTCGGCCGGCGGCTTGCGCGCTGCCTCGTCGGCAGTGACGGCTTGTTCGAGCGTCGCGATGATGCCCGGCATGTGCTCGACCTCGAAGATGCCCTTGGGCGCCGGTTCGCGGCCGAGCAGCCGCATCACCTGGTCCCCGTTGGGTCCCAGCATGATCACGTCGCCGGCCGCCTTGGATTTGAACTTGTAGAGCATGTGACGTGGGCCTGTGCGTCAGCGGTCGTACATGTAGTCCCGCGTGAATGGGAACGCCGATTGTGCGCCCCGCATCGGCCCGTCCTGCACGCGCCCGGTCGGCCGTGCCGCGAGCACCTGGTGCAGCGACATCCAGCCGCGCTCGAACGCCATCGCGCTGCCCGCAAGATAGAGCCGGTAGGCGCGAACCACGCGCTCGTCGGTCAATGCGTGGGCCTCGCGCAGACGCGCCTCGAGCGCATCGGACCAGGCCCAGAGGGTGCGGCCGTAGTGCGGGCGCAGGTTCTCGACGTCCACCGGCTCCCAGCCGGTCTCGGCCATCACCGCGAGCACGTGCGACACGTGCAGCAGCTCGCCGCCGGGGAAGATGTAGCGTTCGACGAAGTCACCGATGCCCGCACCGAGTTGGGTGTTGCGCGTGCCGCCGGCGGTGATGCCATGGTTCATGAGCAGGCCGCCGGGTGCGAGCAGACGCTGCAACTTGGCAAAGTACTCGGGCAGTCGGGCACGGCCGACATGCTCGAACATGCCGATCGACGCGATCTTGTCGTAGGGCCGCACATCCGGGCCGTCGGGCAGCAGCCGGTAGTCGACCAGCTCCATGCGCACGCGGCCCGCGAGGCCCCGCTCGGCGATCAGGCGGTTGACATGGGCATGCTGGTTCTTCGACAGCGTGATGCCGGTGGCGTCGACGCCATAGTGCTGGGCCGCCCACAGCAGCAGCCCGCCCCAGCCGGCGCCGACATCGAGAAAGCGTTCGCCCGGTTTCAGCAACAGCTTGCGGCAGACATGGTCGAGCTTGGCCTCCTGCGCTGAGCGCAGATCCGCCGCGCTCTCGCGCCAGTAGGCGCAAGAGTAGACGCGGCGCGGGTCGAGCCACAGTGCATAGAAGTCGTCGCAGACGTCGTAGTGGAACTGGACCTGCTTGGCGTCGGCATCGGGCGTGTGGCGCGCCAGCGAGCGGCTGTTTGCGAGCAGGCCACGCCACCATCGCGCGGACCCGTTGGGTTGCGTCGGGTCGACATCGACGAGTGCGGCGGCGATGTCGATGATGTCGCGCATGCGACCCTCGAGCCGCGCCCGCCCCTCGACGTAGTCCTCGGCCAGGCGGCCAATCTGGCCCGCGGCCACATGCGCGAGCGGCCCCCAGTCGGCGAGGACCAGCTCCACGCGCGGGTCGACCGCGCCGAGCCGCTGGCCCCCGGGCAGCACGACGGCCAACCGGGGCGCGCGCTGCGCAAGCTTCGACTCGACGGCAGAGATCAGTGGGTTGATGGCCATGGTCGGAGACCCTGGCGCGCACTTTAGGGACGGCAGCCCCGGTTTTGCAAGACCTCGTTGCCTCGGGCTTGACCCGGCGCAGATTCGCACCACTGGGCGGCGAGGCCCGCGGGCAGCGGCCGCAAGCGCCGCCTTGACCGTGCTCAGTGATGTATGCGCACGCGCTCTTCGTCGCCGGCATCGGCGTCGGTCGCCGCCTCGCCGCTGGTCTCGAAAAACCAGGCCGTGCGATGGCGCGGCACCAGGTTCTCGCGCACTGGCGGCGGCAGTTGATCGGCCGGCAGGCTGCGACGGATGCCCAGGATCGCGTCGTGCGCCAGGTCGATCAGCAGGGTGGCCTCGCGCGGGACCTGCGGGTCGTGCACCATGACCTTGGGCTTGAGCGGGCGGGCCGCATTGACGCTCTCGACGATGGCGTAGCGGTCGTCGGTGAGCTGCACGATCGAGCCCGGCGGGTACACGCCCATCATGCGAACGAAGCTGCTCAGCATCGCCGGGTCGAAGCGCTTCTGGCCTTGCGCGAACAGGAACGACAGCGCCTCGTGCGGCGTCATCGCGCGCACGGCCGGTGCCGGGTGGCACAGGTTGTCGTAGCGGTTGACCAGCGCCACCACGCGCGACGCCACGCTCATGCGGTTGCCGTCCACGCCTTGCGGGAAGCCCGTGCCGTCGCTGTATTCGTGGTGCTGCCCGATCACCAGCAGTGCGCCCGGCGCCAGCCCCATGCGCTTGCCCAGTGCCACGCCGAGGGCGACATGTTCGCGGTAGGCCGCCAGTTCGCTGGCACTGTACGTGTCGTCGGGGCGATGCAGGCGCGGCGGCAGATCGAGCTTGCCGATGTCGTGCGACAGCGCACCCACCCCGAGGTCACTCAGGTCCGGCTCGCTCAGGCCGCACAGGCGGCCCAGCAGCAGGGAGATCACGCCCACGTTGAGCGCATGGCTGGCGCGGTCCGACCCCGTTTGCGCGACGGCACGGATCGACAGCTCGCGTGCGCCGATCATCTTGTCGACCAGCGCGCGCGACAGCGCCGACATGCGCTGGCCCGCCGCCTGTGGATCGGACGCAGCTTGGTCGGCGGCAGCGCGCCAGTCGTTCGAAGCCTCGCCGTACTGGCGCTCGACGAGCTCCACGGCCGCGTGCTGGGCCGACAGCGCGCGAATGCGTCTGTCGCGCAGCGCCCTGGCCCGTGCGCGGCCGATCGTGGACGCGTCCTCGACAGGTTCGGCGCATGCGTTCTGGGCTGGTTGCGCGTCAGGTGTGCTCTCTGCCGCGGCAGGGCCCTCGACAGGCGCGTCGAGCAGGGCCGGATCGCTGTGCTCCGGGCTCCAGCGCACACGTGCGAGCCCGAGCGAACGGATCGTCGCGATCTGGTTCGCGTCGGTGATGCGAAAACTCGACAGCGCGAAGGGGTGCGACATCCACCCCAGGTCGAGGTGGATGAACATCCCGATCTGCAGGTCGGCGGTGGCAATGGTGGGGGTCGGAGCGTTCACGACGGACAGGGCAGACTGGGTCACGACTGGCGTTTCGGCGCGGTGCCCGCGAACTTGACCGGGCAGCGGCGGCCGGCGCCGACTCAGCGCGCGATTCGTGTGGAAAGCACGATCGCCGAGGTGGTGCGCTCGACGCCGTCGAGCGCACCGATGCGATCGATCAGGTGGTCGAGCTCGCCGATCGAGCCGGCCGCCAGCACCGCGATCAGGTCAAACGGCCCGCTGACCGACAGCAGCGTGCGAACCTCCGCAATCCGGCGCAGCGCGGCCTCGATGCCCGCCCCCTGCTTGGGCCGCGCGGTGATCAGCACGTGCGCGCGCACCAGCGCTGCCTCGGCCTCGTCGGGGACGACCACCGTATAGCCTGCGATAACGCGGTCGCGCTCGAGCCGCGCGAGCCGGCTTTGCACGGTTGTGCGCGCGATGCCGAGCTGGCGCGCGAGCTCGGCGGTGCTGGCGCGCGCGTTCTCGCGCAGCCGCGCGAGCAGTGCGCGGTCGGTGTCGTCGAGCGGGTTTGCGGGCAAGATGCCCAATGATATTGGCAAAACGCCGAAATCACCCCGGCATTTCGCCGCGTTGACCGATGTTTTCTGCACTCGTCCCAGGCAGCACCGTCGCCATGAAGAAGCGTCCCATCCTCCTGATCGGTGCCGGCAAGATCGGCCAGGTGGCCGCCGACCTGTTGGCCGGCTGCAGCGACTACGACGTCACGCTGGCCGACCGCGACGGCGCTGCGCTCGATGCGCTGGCCGCAGGTGGCCACGCCGGCGCGTCGTCGAGCCGCATCGCGCTGGACGTCACCGACGCCGGCTCGCTCAAGCGCGCGCTCGACGGCCAGTACGCCGTGCTGTCGGCCGCGCCCTTCCACCTGACGACCGGCATCGTCGAGGCGGCATGCGCGATGGGCGTGCATTACCTCGACCTGACCGAAGACGTCGCCGTGACCAAGAAGATCCGCACGCT